>JBGSWX010000219.1:0-4919 GCA_041751695.1 Burkholderiaceae bacterium
CTGCGACGACCAACAATCGGATGGAATTGATGGCGGTGATCGAAGCGCTGGGCTCGCTGAAGCGCCGCTGTCACGTGATCGTGCACACCGACTCGCAATATGTGCGGCTGGGGATTACCGAGTGGCTGCCGGCGTGGATGGAGCGCGGGTGGAAGACCGCCGCCAAGAAGCCGGTCAAAAACGCGGATTTATGGCAGCGGTTGTTCGACGTTTCCGCCAAACACGAGATCGAATGGCGCTGGGTGAAGGGTCATTCGGGCAACATCGGCAACGAGCGCGCCGACGAATTGGCGAACCGCGGCGCCGAATCGTTGTCAGCATCTAGCGCCTGATCGCACTAACATGAGTGCGGGGCGCAATTAAGTTCACCATGAAGAAAAATCGAGTCACCGTCGTGGCAGTCGTTGCCCTGCTGACCGTGGCCGTTATCGCCTATTTCGCAGTGGATCGCTTGTCGCCTGGGCCGAACGCGGTCGCGGGCGTCAAGGGGACGAGTGCGCCTGACGCCAAGGCGGCGCCCGGCGCGGGCAAGGGGGGTCCCGCACCGCCCGTGGCAGTCGAGGTGATCCAGGTCAAGCCGTCTACCGTGCAGGAGGATTTGCAGGCGGTGGGTTCGCTGCAATCCAATGAAAGCGTCATCCTGCGCCCCGAAGTGTCGGGCCGCATTTCTGCGATCGGGTTCAAGGATGGGCAAGTGGTGCGCAAGGGGCAGATGCTGATTGCGCTCGACAATTCGCTGAATGCGGCCGAGGTGGCGCAGATGCAGGCCGAGAATGATCTCGCGCTTGCAAACCTGAAGCGCAGCGAAGACCTTGCGAGTCGCAAATTCATCAGCTCGAGCGCGCAGGACACCGCGGCGTCGAATGCGCAGGTGGCCGAAGCAAAGCTGAAGCTGGCGCAGGCGAGGCTGTCGAAGATGCGCATCGTGGCGCCGTTCGACGGCGTGGTCGGCATCCGCGACGTAAGCCTGGGCGACTACGTCAAGGACGGCACCGATCTGGTCAACGTTGAAGACGTGCGTACCTTGAAGGTCGACTTTCGATTGCCCGAGCGCAATCTGACGCAGATCAAGGTCGGGCTAAGTGTTGAAGTGGTGGCCGACGCGCTTCCGGGCGAGCGCTTCACGGGCGTGATCGACGCCATTAACCCGCGCATCGATGCCAACGGACGCTCGCTGGAAATGCGCGCGCGATTGCAGAACACCGGCGGCCAGCTGCGCCCCGGGATGTTCGTGCGCGTGCGCGTGATCATCGGCGAGCGCGCCAACGCGCTGCTCGTGCCGGAAGAAGCGATCGTGCCGCAGGGTGCTGACTTTTTTGTCTACAAGGTGGTGGACGGCCAGGCGCGCCGCGTGCCGGTGAAAATCGGCGTGCGACGCGACGCAAGAGTGGAAATCGTCGAAGGGCTGGCAGCGGGCGATCAGGTGGTGACCGCCGGCATGCGCTTGTCACGTGACGGACAGCCGGTGCGCATCCTGCAGCCGGCCACTTCGCCAGGCACGCCTGCCGCCCCGAAAGATGCAGGCAAGGGCGAACCGAAAGCCGGCCCCCCCGTCAAGGCCGCGGCTGCGCACCGCACGAAGGTTTCAGCATGAGCCTGTTCGAGTTGTGCATACGCCGACCGGTGTTGTCGACGGTGCTTTCGCTGCTGGTGCTGGTGATCGGCGCGATTTCGTACACGCGGCTCGACGTGCGCGAATATCCGAAGATCGACGAGCCGGTCGTCAGCGTCGGCACCGCGTATCCGGGCGCGTCGGCCGACGTAATCGAGTCTCAGATCACCAAGGTGCTGGAGGATTCGCTCGCCGGCATCGAGGGCGTCGAGTTGATGACGTCATCGAGCCGCGCCGAGCAGAGCCAGATTAACGTGCGCTTCCGCATCACGCGCAGTCCCGATTCGGCTGCGGCCGACGTGCGCGACAAGGTGGCACGAGTGCGCGCGCGCCTGCCCGACACCGTCGACGAACCAGTCATCGCGAAGGTCGAGGCCGATGCGTTCCCGGTGATCTGGATGGCAGTGGCCGCCGGCGGTCGCTCGCCGATCCAAGTGTCCGACTATCTGGCGCGTTATGTGAAGCCGCGCTTGTCGGTGCTGCCGGGTGCCGCCGACGTCTGGATCTTCGGCGAGCGCCGTACGTCGATGCGCATCAATGTCGATCGCGATCGGCTAGCGGGCTATGGCCTCACGCCGCAGGAAATCGAAAACGCGTTGCGCCGGCAGAACGTCGAGTTGCCATCGGGCCGCATCGAGTCGGCCAAGCGCGAGTTTTCGATCGTTGCGTCGACCGACGTCAGCACGCGCGAGCAGTTCGAGAACGTGATCGTCGCGAATTCGAAGGGTTATCCGGTACGGCTGCGCGACGTGGCCGATGTGGCCGTTGGCGCGGCTAGCGAGCGCGTGATCGCGCGCTTCAACGGCCAGCCTGCCATCAACATGGGGCTCGTCAAGCAGGCCACCGCCAATCCGCTCGACCTATCGAAGTCGCTGCGCGCCGAGTTGGAGAAAATCAATCCGACACTGCCTGCCGGCATGCGCATCACTATTGGCTACGACTCGTCGGTGTTTATCGAGCGCTCGATCAAGTCGGTGTTCAGGACGGTCGTCGAGGCTGTCTTGCTGGTGGCGCTGGTCATCTTCTTTTTCCTGCGCAATGTGAGGGCCACGCTGATTCCACTGGTGACGATCCCGCTGGCCCTGGTCGGCTCGTTCGCGCTGATGTACGCGTTCGGCTTCACCATCAACACGTTGACGTTGCTGGCGATGGTGCTGGCGATCGGCCTCGTCGTCGACGACGCGATCGTGGTGCTCGAAAACATCTATCGCAATGTTGAGTCTGGAATGGAGCGCGTGGCGGCAGCGGTCAAGGGCATCAAGGAGATCGGCTTCGCGGTCGTCGCGATGACCTTGACGCTGACTGCGGTGTACGCGCCGCTCGCGTTCGCGACCGGTCGCACCGGGCGGTTGTTCATCGAATTCGCGCTTACGCTCGCCGGCGCCGTGCTGGTGTCGGGCTTTGTCGCACTCACGTTGTCGCCGATGATGTGCAGCAAGCTTTTGAAGCACGAGGAAAAGCACGGCCGCGTGTTCACGCTCATCGAGCGCTGGATTACCGCACTGACCAACGGCTATGCACGTTCGCTTGCCTGGCTGCTCAATCGCCGCTGGATCGTTGTGATCGTCTGGTTGATCACCGCGGGTCTCGCCGTTCTGTTTTTCTCGTTGCTGCGCAACGAGCTTGCGCCGCTGGAGGACCGCGGAGTGATCTTCGGTCGCATGCAGTCGCCGCCGGGCTCGACGGTGGATTACACGTCGGAGCAGCTGCGCGCGGTTGAAGGCTTCTTTTCGGTGATACCCGAGGCCGGGGCGTACAGCGCGATCGCCGGTTTCCCAACCGTCGAATTCGGCACCGGCATCCTGCGCCTGAAGCCTTGGGAGGAGCGCACGCGCAAGCAGCAGGACATCGCGCGCGAGCTGAATCAGAAATTCCAGACCTTGCCCGGCATCATCGGCTTTGCGGTCAATCCGCCGTCGCTGGGTCAATCGGGACGCTCGCTGCCGGTCGACTACGTCATCATGGCGCAGGTGCCGTATGCCGAGCTTGATCGCATCGTGCAGCAGTTCATCGCCGAGATTTCGAAGACCGGCATCGTGCAGAACCCGACGTCCGACTTGCGCCTCAATACGCCCGAGCTGAGGGTCGACGTCAATCGCGACAAACTGGGCGACCTCGGGATCCCGGTCGAAACTGTCGGCCGCACGCTGCAGACGATGCTCGGCGGCAGCCAGATCACTCGCTTCAAGAAGGACGGCGAGCAGTACGACGTGATCGTGCAGGTGGCGCCGCGCGATCGCAGCCGGCCGAATGACATCAGTGATATTTACGTGCGGGCGCGCGACGGCTCAATGGTGCAACTGGCGAACGTCGTGACTGTGCTCGAAGGCGTGTCGCCTTCATCGCTGAATCATTTTCAGCGGCTGCGCGCAGTATCGGTCACCGCCACGTTGGCGCCCGGATATACGATCGGCGACGCACTCACGATGATGGACGACACCGCGCGGCGCGTTCTGCCGCCCGATGCGCTGACGGATTTGAACGGCCAGTCGCGCGAGTTTCGCGATGCGCGCGGCGGCTTCTACTTGACGCTGGCGCTCGCGTTGATCTTTATCTACCTGGTACTCGCCGCACAGTTCGAGAGCTTTGCCGATCCGTTCGTCATCATGCTGTCGGTACCGCTATCGATGGCCGGCGCTTTGTTCGCGCTGTGGATTACCGGAGGCACCTGGAACATCTACAGCCAGATCGGCGTGATTACTGTGGTTGGCTTGATTACCAAGCACGGCATTCTGATCGTGGAGTTCGCGAACCAGCTACAGGAACGCGGAGAGCAGCTGTTCGATGCGATCACTCATTCGGCAGTGCTCAGATTGCGGCCGATCTTGATGACGACCGGCGCGATGGTGCTCGGTGCGTTGCCGCTTGCGCTTTCATCGGGCGCTGGCGCGGAGAGCCGCATTCAAATCGGCTGGGTGATCGTCGGCGGGTTGACGTTCGGAACATTACTGACGCTGTACGTGGTGCCCACGATGTATACGTTGATGGAGCAGGTGCTGGGCAGATGGATGGGTTCGCATCAGCACGCGCTACCTGCAACGGCGGAGAGCGGCGCGGAGTGAGTTCGAGGCTGGTCGTACTCGACACTGAAACCACCGGGCTGGAAGCGAAGGACGGCCATCGCATCATCGAAATCGGCGCCTTCGAGATCGTCGGCCGCCGCATCACCGAGCGGCGATTTCATCAGTACGTGAACCCGGAGCGCGACTGCGACGAAGGCGCGCTCGCAGTGCACGGCATTAACCGCCAGTTTCTGGAAGACAAGCCGAAGTTCTGCGACGTGGTCGACGACCTAATTGAGTTCGTC
>JBGSWX010000220.1:0-5282 GCA_041751695.1 Burkholderiaceae bacterium
CGTTCCACCGGTATCGTCATCGTCAATTCAAACCGATTGCGCCGCGTCTGTGTCTCGATCTTGGCCTCAAGGTCATAGATCAGCGCCAGTCGTCCCCGGATGTTGGCCAGCCCGATCTGATTTCCTTCGCGTTCAGGGCGCTCGGGCGCGATCGGGTTGCTGACAAAAATCTCAAGCACGAAGCCGTTTTGCTTGACCTGTACGACAATATCGGCGCGGCCCACAATTTTTTCCGCACCGTAACGAATCGCGTTTTCAATCACCGGCTGCAGGAGTAACTGTGGCATTTTTGCCCGGGGGTGGTATGCCCCGATTTGCCAGTCAACTGCCAACCTATTCCCGAGCCGGGTCTGCTCGATTTCTACGTAATTCCGGCACAACTCGATCTCATCGGCCAGCGGCACCAGCTTGCGGGTGTCTGCCATCACGGCGCGGAACAATTCGGCGATCGATTCAAGCATGCGTTCGGCCTTTTGCGGCTCGGTTCTGATCACCGACAACACGGCGTTGAGGCTGTTGAACAGAAAGTGCGGCCGAATGCGCGATTGCAGCGCCTGATACTTCGCCTCGATCACCGCGGGCGAGAAAGCGCGCTCACGCAGCTCCGAATAGTGCTGAAATCCGGCGCCAAGCGCGAAGCCGACGGCGCCGTGCGCAAGCGCGGTCCACTCCCCGCCGGGCACCTGGAACGCCAATGCGACAGCCACCGCGACGATGGCGGGAATCAGGCACGAGATGCCGCGCTGTATCGCAACGTCGAACCCGGAGAGCGCGCGCCGCGCCGCGCACCAAAGCATCGACGTCACCAATGTGGTGGGCGCGATGAACGACATGAGGCGCAGCAACGACGTCAGCGCATCGCCGATCGAGGTCGATTCACCCACCGCCGCGAGTAGCGCCAGGGCCACCACGGTGCCGATCACCCGCAGCAGCACGCCCATGTTGCAACCGTCGGGAATCACCCGGCGCGGCGTCGGCACCGCCGTCTCGGCGCGCGCGAGCGGCCCTTTAAGCGTGGGTGATGATGGCTTCACCATACTTATACTCACTCACCCCGCTCATTCAACCCGTATGCCCCTCGATCGATTATGTCAGAGCAACCCGCAAAAACCGTCGATCCGTTAACGTCGAAAAGCACCGCATGGTCGGGCCGATTCGACGAACCGACGGCAGACTTCGTGTTGCGCTACACCGCATCGGTGGGGTTCGATCGCAGGCTGGCGTTGGCCGACATCGAAGGCTCGCTCGCGCACGCGGCGATGCTGCGCGAGGGCGGGGTCATCAAAGCAACCGACCTGGCTGACATCGAGCGCGGCCTGCAGCAGATCCGCGGCGAGATCGAGCGCGGTGAATTTGCGTGGAAGCTCGAGCTCGATGACGTGCACTCGAATGTCGAGCGGCGCCTGATCGATCTCGTGGGCGAAGCCGGCAAGCGGCTGCACACGGGCCGCTCACGCAACGATCAGGTCGCCACCGATCTGCGCCTGTGGCTGCGCGGCGAGATCGACCGCATCGTCGGATTGCTCGGTGGACTGCAGCACGCGCTGGTCGAGCAAGCCGAGCGCCACGCCGCCACTGTGATGCCTGGATTCACGCACATGCAGGTCGCGCAACCGGTCACATTCGGCCACCATCTGCTCGCATACGCCGAGATGTTCGAGCGCGATCACGAGCGGCTGCTCGATGCACGCAAGCGCGTCAACTGCCTGCCGCTGGGCGCCGCTGCGCTGGCCGGCACGACGTACGCGATCGACCGCGCGGCGGTCGCGCAAAAGTTGGGCTTCGAATCGATCGCGGGAAATTCGATGGATGCGGTCAGTGATCGCGATTTCGCCATTGAGTTCTGCGCCGCTGCAGCGCTGGTCATGACGCACACGTCGCGCCTGGCCGAAGAGCTCGTGATCTGGTTAAGCCCGCGTTACGCGTTCATTCGCCTGCCCGATCGTTACACGACCGGCTCGTCGATCATGCCGCAGAAGAAAAATCCTGACGTGCCGGAGCTGGCGCGCGGCAAGACGGGCCGCGTGATCGGCCACCTGGTTGCGTTGCTGACCGTGATGAAAGGCCAGCCGCTCGCCTACAACAAGGACAATCAGGAAGACAAGGAAGCGCTGTTCGATACTGTCGACACGGTGGCCGATACTTTGCGCGCCTTTTCCGAGATGGTGCCGGGCATCGAAGTCAACGCCGACGCGATGCGTCGCGCCGCCGAAGAGGGCTATTCGACCGCGACCGACCTGGCCGACTATCTGGTGCGAAAGGGCGTGCCGTTTCGCGACGCACACGAAGCGGTCTCGCACGCCGTGAGATTGGCAGCGAGCCGCAAAGTAGCTCTCAAGGATCTTTCGCTCGCCGACTTGCGGAAGTTTTCGCCGGCGTTGGATGACGACGTGTTCGATTCGCTGTCGCTCGATTCGTCGGTAGCCGCGCGCAATCATCCGGGTGGTACCGCACCGCAGCGGGTTCATGCGCAAGTCGCCGTGTGGCGGCAGCGGCTTGCGGATAGACTTCGTTCCGCCGCGCCGGGCAGCGCGGCCTCGATGGGCACAAGCAAGCCACGCTAACAACTACAAAATAATCCATGAAGCCGTTGCTGGCGCTGTCGCGAATGATCGATACGGTCAACCGATGGGTTGGCGCAGTCATCATCTGGCTAGTGCTGGCCGCTGTGTTAGTCAGCGCGGGCAACGCGGTACTGCGAAAGCTATTCAGCATCGGTTCGAATGCGTATCTCGAGCTGCAGTGGTACCTGTTTGCCGCGGTGTTCCTGCTCGGCGCCGGCTACACGTTCCTGCGCAACGCGCATGTGCGTATCGACTTCATTTCGACTCGCCTCTCGCCACGCGCGCGAAACTGGGTCGATATTCTCGGCATCGTCGTATTTCTGCTGCCGCTCACTCTGCTTTTGATCATCCTGTCATGGCCTTTGGTGGTCAACGCGTGGGTGAGCGGAGAGATGTCGCAAAACGCCGGCGGGCTGGTGCGCTGGCCGGTGCTTGCGTTGTTGCCCGCGGGCATGGCCCTGCTGCTGGCGCAGGCGGTTTCCGAATTGATCAAGCGCGTGGCGTTCCTGCGCGGAATCGGCTCTGATTCGATTCCGGAAGAGCACGATCCGGTCGCGGCCTCGTTGCTGGCTGAACCGGCGCCGGGTGAACCGGCGCCTGGTAAACGCGCTCCATGAGCTTCATCGCCGAGAATTTTGTCCCGCTGCTCTTTCTGGGCTTGTTGTTCTTTTTACTGACCGGTTTTCCGGTCGCGTTCGCGCTGTCTGCCACCGGGCTGCTGTTCGGTTTTCTCGGCATGGAAGCGGGGCTGTTTCCGGTCACGCTGTTTCAGGCGCTGCCGCTGCGCGTGTTCGGCATCATGCAGAACGACACCTTGCTGGCGATTCCGTTTTTCACGCTGATGGGAATCATCCTCGAGAAAAGCGGCATGGCCGAAGATCTGCTGGAAACAGTGGGCCAGGTGTTCGGACCGTTGCGTGGCGGGCTTGCGCTGGCCGTCGTCTTCGTCGGCGCGCTGCTGGCTGCAACGACCGGCGTGGTCGCCGCGGCAGTGATCTCGATGGGATTGATCTCGTTGCCGATCATGCTGCGCTACGGCTACAACCGCACTATTGCCACCGGTGTGATCACCGCATCGGGCACGCTGGCGCAGGCGATCCCACCGTCGCTGGTACTGATCGTGCTGGCCGATCAACTCGGGCGTTCGGTCGGCGATATGTACGCCGGAGCGATCATCCCCGGCCTGATGCTGGTCGCGCTGTACGCGATCTTCGTGATCATCGTGGCGTTCGTGCGGCCGGCATGGGTCCCGGCTCTGCCGGCCGACGCACGCATCTATCGCGAGCCAGGCGGTGCCAGCGGCCATGTGTCGCTCCTGGTGCTGCTGGCGATCGCGGCGGCGGCCGGTATTGCATGGAGCCTGGTGCACGAAGCGATGATCAACCCGCTGATCGAGCGCGAACTGCCGGCGCCGGCCGACGAGACGCTGATCCTGTCGATGACAGTTGCCTCTCTCGTCGCGTTGACGCTCGCACTCGCGAATCGGTTGCTGAAACTCGGCCTTATGTCGCGGCTGTCGGAGCAGGTCACCTTCGTTCTGATTCCGCCGCTGGTTCTGATCTTCCTCGTGCTCGGCACGATTTTTCTCGGCGTCGCGACACCGACTGAAGGCGGCGCCATGGGCGCCGTCGGGGCGCTGATCATGGCAGTGTCAAAGCGGCGACTGACGTGGTCGCTGTTGAGACAAGCGCTCGATAACACCACCAAGCTGTCGTGCTTCGTAATGTTCATTTTGATCGGCTCGACCGTGTTCAGCTTCACCTTCAACGCGGCCGAGGGGCATTTCTTTATCGAGTCGCTGTTCGCGAATGTGCCGGGCGGCGCGCTCGGCTTCCTGATCGTCGTCAACATCCTGGTCTTCGTACTCGGCTGCTTCATCGATTTCTTCGAGATCGCATTTATCGTGATTCCGCTGCTGGCGCCGGTGGCAGAAAAAATGGGAATCGATCTGATCTGGTTCGGCGTCATCATCGCGCTGAATCTGCAGACTTCATTCTTGACGCCGCCGTTCGGCTTTGCGCTGTTTTACCTGCGCAGCGTCGCACCGCGCAGCGACTATGACGACCGCATTACGCGTCGACGCATCAGCGGCGTCAGCACCGGGCAGATCTATAAAGGAGCGATTGCGTTCATCGTGATTCAGCTGATCATGGTGGTCGCCGTGATCGCGTACCCGGGGCTGGTGACGAGCGGCCTCGGCGAGAACAAGAAGATCGATCTAGACAAGATTCAGATAGACGCGCCCACGCACAGCTACAGCAGCGAAGGGGCAGATAAAAGCGGCGCCGCGCCAAGCTCGAACGACGATATGGATGCAGTGTTGCGCGCGCTGAAAAACGAGCAGAAAAAATAAAGGCCCGCGGACGTGAACCGCGGGCCCGCAATCACAACGCGCCCTTACAGCTTCTGCGCCTGCATGAAGTCATCAAAGCCGGCTTCAGCAAACCGGAACCACAGGTTCTGATCGCGCCGGAAAGCGTTGTAGTCGTCGTAGATCTTTTTCCAGCCTGCATTTTTCGCATTCAGCTCGGAGTAAAGCTCCATTGACGCCTTAAACGACGCGTCCATCACGTCGCGCGGAAAGCGATGCAGCTTCGTGCCTTGCGATACCAGCTGCTTCAACGCAGCCGGGTTCTTGGCGTCGTACGACGCCTGCATCACCGTGTGCGCGTGCGAGGCGCACGCCTCGACGATGGCTTTGTAATCCGGCGTCAGCGC
>JBGSWX010000221.1:0-3120 GCA_041751695.1 Burkholderiaceae bacterium
CATTGTGTCCCACCGCATCTCATGTTTCAGTGTGAATAGGCCCTAGATGAAGTTGCTGGTGATCGGCGGCGGTGGTCGCGAGCACGCGCTCGCGTGGAAGCTGGCCGGCTCGGCACGCGTGCAGAAAGTTTTTGTGGCGCCCGGCAATGGGGGCACCGCGTCGGACGAGCGGTTTTGCAATGTTCCCTACGTGAGCAATGAAGCATTGGCTGACTTCGCGCGCGATCAGGGTATCGCTTTCACGGTGGTCGGGCCCGAAGCGGCGCTCGCATCGGGCGTAGTCGACGTGTTTCGCGCGCGCGGCTTGCGCATCTTTGGCCCCACACAAGCGGCCGCGCAAATTGAAAGCTCAAAGGATTTCGCCAAGGCGTTAATGCGCCGGCACGGAATTCCGACGGCCGACTACCAAACGTTCACCGACGCAAGCGCCGCGCGTGCCTACGTAGACCGCCGCGGCGCGCCGATCGTTATCAAGGCCGACGGCCTGGCAGCCGGCAAAGGCGTCGTGGTGGCGATGACGCTGGGGGAAGCGCACGCTGCAATCGACTCGATGTTGACCGGCATGAGCGGTTTACGCGTCGTCATCGAAGAATTTCTCGAGGGCGAGGAAGCGAGCTTTATCGTGCTCTCCGACGGCAAGAATGTACTTGCGCTGGCGTCGAGCCAGGATCACAAACGGCTGCTGGACAACGACTGCGGCCCCAACACTGGCGGCATGGGCGCATATTCGCCGGCGCCGATCGTGACCCCGACGCTGCACGCCAAGGTGTTGCGCGAAATCATCATGCCGGCCATCAACGGCATGGCCGCAGAAGGCAACACCTTCACCGGGTTCTTGTATGCGGGGTTGATGATCGATCAAGCCGGCCAGGTGAAAACGGTCGAATTCAACAGCCGCCTGGGCGATCCGGAGGCGCAACCAATCCTGCTGCGCCTGAAATCGGACCTGGTGCCACTGATCGAAGCGGCGATCGATGGCCGGCTCGATCAGGTTGAAGCAGAATGGGATCGTCGCACCGCCCTCGGCGTCGTGATCGCATCGGCCGGATATCCCAACGCTCCACGCAAAGGCGATGCAATTACGCAGTTGCCGGACGAAAGGGAAGACTGCATCACATTTCACGCCGGCACCGCTCTGCATGATGATCAACTGGTCACAAGCGGCGGTCGAGTGCTGTGCGTCACGGCGCTCGCCGACACCGTGCGCGCGGCGCAGAAGCGCGCGTACGAAGCGGTCGACGAAGTCGCATTCGACGGCATGCAGTTTCGGCGAGACATCGGGTATCGCGCCTTGGGTGTCGAGCCGAAAACAAGCGTTAGGATGACCAATGAGTGATGCGAACTACACCGTTGAGAAGCACATCACGCTCAAGCGCGTGTCGGCGGTCGCCCCCTCGCCGGACGGTGCGTGGCTCGCCGTGACCGTGCAACGGCTCGATCGCGATGGCGCCAAGTACGTATCGGACATCTGGAAAGTACCCACCGACGGCAGCGACGCGACGCAACTGACGCGCGGAGACAGCAAGGATGCGGCGCCGTGTTTCCGGCGCGACGGCGCGCTTGCGTTCTTGTCGAACCGGCAACCCAATGAAGTCAAAGCTGACGACGACGCAGACAAGCGCATGCAGGTGTGGCTGCTGCCGGCAGCGGGCGGCGAGGCGCAGCAATTGACCGACGAGCCGCTCGGTGTCGATAGTTTCAAGTTCGCCAAGAAGGCCGATCGGCTGATCGTGCTGGCTTCGGTGCTGGCCGGCGTCGAGCCCGACAAGCAACGCGAAACCGCCAAGGACCGCGACAAGAAGGGCTCGAGCGCGCGGCACTTTCGCAGCCAGCCGGTGCGGCATTGGGATCACTGGCTGCACGAGAACGAGAACATGGCGAACACGCACGTGATCGCGTATTCAATCGATGGAAAGACACGGATCGACCTGACTCCCGATGCCAAGCGCGAGATGTCGGTCGAGCCGGGGTTCGATGTGTCGCCCGACGGAAAGCAGGTCGCCGTGACTTGGCAAAGCGCCGGAGACGATCGCGAAACCGATACGGCGATCGCTCTGATCGACGTCGAATCGAAAAAAATGCGCATCGTCGGCGCAGCGACCAATAGCAACACGGAGTCGCCGCTGTACGCGCCCGACGGCAAGACGGTGGCAGCGATTCACGTGAAGCGCTCGCCGACGATTGTGATTCGTCCAACGCTGACGCTGATCGATGTCGCGAGCGGTTCGACGCGCGAAATTGCCAAGGACTTCGACGCGTGGCCGCAGATCGGCGCTTGGTCGGCCGACGGCAAACACTTGATCGTCGGCGCCGACATCGCGGGTCACGTGCCCGTGCTCGCGATCGATGTTGCAAGCGGCAAGGCCGAGCGCATCACCTCCGAGCGCGAAGGCGGCGGCCACTCGGATCTCAGCGTTCTGGCCGATGGCCGCATCGCCGGCATTCGCTCGACCTTTCTCGAACCGCCCGAAGCGTTCGTGGTGACTGCGAAGCCCGCTTCGCCACCGCAAACACTCGCGCGGCTATCGGGCTTCGACTATCCCGACTGGGCCGAAGTCGAAAGCATGACGGCGAAGTCCACCGACGGCGTCGACGTGCAGTACTTCGTGATGAAGCCGAAAAACGCTCAGGGGAAATTGCCGACGCTGCTCTGGATTCACGGCGGCCCGATCGGCATGACCGCCGATGCGTGGCACTGGCGCTGGAATCCGCTGCTCGCGGTGGCGCACGGCTACATCGTGGTGCAGCCGAATCCGCGCGGCTCGTCGGGCTTCGGCCAGCCGTTCGTGCAGGGCATCTGGGGCAACGTGTGGGGCGACCAGTGCTACAAGGATTTGATGGCGGTCACCGACGCCGTGGCGGCGCGCGCCGACGTCGATGCCGACCGCATGATGGCGATGGGCGGCAGCTTCGGCGGCTACATGACCAACTGGATCGGCACGCAGACGCAGCGCTTCAAGTGTTTGATCACGCATGCATGCGTGACGACGATGGCGCAATTCACCGGCACGACCGATCACCCGGCCTGGTGGTATCTCGAAATGGGCGGCGAAGATCCGTACGCCGACCCGGCCGCGTATGACCGCTACGCACCGATCCGGCACATCAAACAGTGGAAAA
>JBGSWX010000222.1:0-2313 GCA_041751695.1 Burkholderiaceae bacterium
GCGCGCACTGGTCGCGCTCGGCAAACAGGATTCGCTCAACGATGCTCCGCGCCAGTATCTGAATCGGCTGTCCGATCTGTTGTTCGTCTTGGCGCGCGTGCTGAACCGGCATGCGGGTGGTGCCGACGTGCAGTGGCAACAGCGCAAGAATCAGTAGTGCAACCTGGGCTCGAAATGAAACCTAAGCAACTAGTTGCGGCCACAGCCGGTGCGCTGGTGATCGCCACGGCGATCGGTGCTCCGGTGCGTCCAACGATTCCGTTGTTCGACGCGGCCACCATCTCCGGGCGCTGCGACAGCGAGCTCGCGAATTTGCGCGCGACCAAGAAAGCCATCGAATCGAAGAAAGCGGTTGAATCGAACGACGGGGGTGTTTTTGCGGACTGGAACCGGCTGTCGATGCAGTTCACCGACTTTACGTATCCGGTTTATCTGCTGCAAAACGTCGCGACCGACAAGGCAACGCGCGACGCCGCGCAAGCGTGCCTGGAAAAACTCCTGCCGTTTGAGACTGAAATGGCGCAGAGCGAGCCGCTGTATCGACGCGTGCGCGCAGTCTCGGCGAAGGATGCGATCGACCGGACCTTCAAGCAGGACCTGATCGAAAAATTCGAAGACGGCGGGGCGACGCTGCCGCCCGACAAACGCAAGCGTGCGCAAGAGATCACCGACGAGATCGAGCGCCTGGGCCTGCAGTTCAGCAAGAACGTCAATGAAGATCCAACCACCGTCGTGCTGGCGCCGGCCGATGCAGCGGGAATGCCCGAGGCATGGCTCGCTGCGCGCAAGCGCGATGCAAACGGCAACCTGGTGCTCGGTCTGGACTACCCGACCGTCGTGCCGTTCCTTCAGAACGCCACCAACGAGGCGGCGCGGCGCAAGGTGTGGATGGCGAAGAATCGCGAGGGCGGCGAGCAAAATCTGCCGTTGCTCGATCGCGCGTTGAAGCTGCGTTACGAACTGGCGCAGCTGCACGGCATGCCCGACTATGCGACGTATGCGCTCAAGCGCCGCATGGCGCAAACGCCGGCGGCGGTGCACGAGTTTCTGGGCAAGGTGCAGGCGGCTGTCGATGAGGTCGAGGCGCGCGAGCTGGCCGAATTGCGCGCCGATAAGGCGAAGTTCACCGGGACCGATCCCGCCTCGCCGGGCTTTTACCGCTGGGACCTCGCGTTTCATCAGGAGCGTGTACGCCGCGCGCGCTTTCAGATCGACCAGGAAGCATTGCGCGCCTACTTTCCGACGGACAAGAGTGTTTTGTACGCGCTCAAGCTTGCCGAGCGGCTGTACGGAATAACGTTCGTCGAGCGCAAGGTTCCGGTGTGGCACGAGGACGTGCGGTACTTCGATGTATTCGAGCTGCCCGGAAAAAATTCAGCGGGCAAAACCGGTGCTTTCATCGGTGGCATCTATCTCGATCTGTATCCGCGCGAAGGCAAGTACAACCACGCGGCCGCGTTTCCGGTGCGCGCGGGTTCGACATTGACGCAGCGCACGCCGATCTCGGTACTCGTGACCAACTTCAATCGGAAGGGACTCGACCACGACGAGCTCGAAACGATGCTGCACGAATTCGGCCATGTGCTGCACGGCGTCCTGTCGAAGACCCGCTATGTCGATCAAAGCGGTACTTCGGTCAAGCGTGACTTTGTCGAAGCGCCTTCGCAGATGTTCGAGGAATGGGCACGGCGCGAAGAAGCGCTGAAACTGTTCGCGCAGATTTGCCCTGAGTGTCCGCGCTTGACCAGCGCACAAATCGGACAGCTCGATTCGGCGCGCAAATATGGCCAGGGCACGCGCTTCGCGCGCCAGCGCGAATACGCCGCGTACGACATGAAGCTGCATACCGGCGCGCCGCCGGCGGCGATGCCAACATGGGCCGAGCAGGAAGGCAAGACGCGGCTCGGGCATGTGGACGGCTCCATTTTTCCCGCGAACTTTAGTCACTTGATGGGCGGCTATGCGGCAGGCTATTACGGCTACATGTGGTCGCAGGTGCTGGCACTCGACATGCTGTCCGCGTTCGACGGCAAGCTGCTGAGTCCCGAGGTGGGCCGCCGCTATCGGCAAACGATTCTTGCCTCGGGCGGGCAGCGTCCGCCGCAGGCGCTGGTCGAAGCGTTTCTGGGCCGCAAGCCCACCAGTGATGCTTTTTACGCCGAGATCACCGGCCGCAGATGAGTCCGAGAACGTGAACCAGCTCGAAGGCAAGGTCGCGATCGTCACTGGCGGCGCCGGCGGATTCGGTGAAGGGCATCGCGCAAGCGAAGCTGCGGAATTCATCTCCGGCGTCGAGTTTCCGGTCGATGGGGC
>JBGSWX010000223.1:0-8760 GCA_041751695.1 Burkholderiaceae bacterium
AGCATTGGGAAAAGTCGGCCGTCGACGTCGCGGTCGATACGATGCTGCGCTTCCTTGCCGCTACCGGCAGCGTGCCGGCCGCGTCGATCGAGCACAGATTGCGCGTCACGCCGCCGGCGCGGCAGCGCGTGATTCGCGTGACCGAGCCGGTCGTTGCAAAGTCGATGAACTTTGAGTTCGTCGTCCCTATCGAAGGATTGGGCATTGTTCCGAAGGCCGGCACGCCGGTTGCACGCGACGGCGAAACGGTGTGGTCGGCGCCGTACGACGAAACCGTACTGGTGATGCCTTCATTGCGGCATCTGAAGCCGGGCAATACGCAGGTGCGCTTTGGACGTTATGTGAACTAGCATCTTCAGGAGGCGTCATGAGAAGAGTCTTGCAAAGCGTGCTGCTCGCAGCCGCCGCGGTCATTGCGCTATCGAACTGCGCCACCAGCACCGAGTTGAACGCCCAGTGGGTCAACCCGCAGGCAGGGAACCGGCTGCCGGTCAAGAGTGTGATGGTGATGGGCATCAACCGCGATTCGACCGCGCGCCGCATCTACGAGGACGCGATGGTGGCGCAGCTCGCCGCGCGCGGCGTGAAGTCGGTGCAATCGTACAAGTCGCTTGCGAGCGACGGTCCGGCAGAACAACAGGCGATTCAATCGGCGCTTGCAAGTTTGGGCGCCGACGCGGTGCTGATTTCGCGCACCGTCAGCGTCAGCAATGAAGTGCGGGTGTCGCCGGGCCTGGTGGCGGGCCCGCCGTGGGGGTTTGGATGGTCGGGTTTCTATGGCTATTACCACGGCTTCTGGTCCGCAGCGTATGCACTTCCGCCCAGCGTTTACAGCGTGCAAAACGTGTTGGTCGATACGCGCCTGTTCGATGTCAAGGAATACACGGTTCTGTGGTCGGGCTCATCGACCACTGTGCCCACCGGATCGATGCAGAAAACGATCGAGCAGTTCGCCAGCACGATCAGCGCTGCGCTGGCAAGAGACAAAGTGATTTGAAAAACGGACAAGAGTGCAACCCTACTTTTGTCCGATTGCGCCGCTAGTAGGTTGCAACAACCCTATCGTCGCGCAGGTCGATCAGCGTTTCAGCGACCCGTATGCAATCTTCGACATGACGGTCGCCGAGCGCTTTCAGCGCTGCGAATGACAGCGATGCGGCGACCGCCTGGCCGGCAAACGGAACGTATTTGGCTGCTTGCTTGACGCTCAATCGGACTCCGACGGTTTTCAGCAGCTTGATCACCAGCTCGCGCGTGACCATGCGGCCGATCAGCGCGCTGCCCACTCCCATGGCGGCCTTGTAGGCAAACAGCCGACGCTGCGGCGCCAGCTGTTCGATCTGTTGCGGCGTCAGGCCAAAGTGCTGGTTGATCTCTTCGAGCATCCTGATGAGCACGGTGATGTCCACCGCAATGTCGATGCCGGGCACCGGCACGATCGAAGCACCGGCAGAGATCAACGCGCGCCGCGTGACGAGCTTGCGGCACGCGCTCGCAATCTGCGCGATGTCGCGCGCCGTTGACGGCACCAACGTCGCAGCAGCGGCGCGCTTCGCACGCTTGGTGGGCCGAACGGTGACGGCGGCAGAGGGCATGCGGCATCCTAATCGACGATGGTGCGCGGCGCGAACGCGGGCTAATCCTTATTCCGCCGTTTGCCGTCGTATTGCCGCGTTCGAACGGACAGGCCGCCACCTATAATTCCAGCGCTTTTTGCGGGCCTGCCGTGCCGGGTCCGAACGAGACTTTTACCGATGCAGCTGCTGACACTTGGCCTGAACCACACGACGGCACCGCTGGCGGTGCGCGAGCGCGTGGCTTTTGTGGCCGACGAGATCGGCGCCACCATCGGCCGGCTACGCGAGCGGCTGCGCGAGCCCGCTGGTGGACGCATTTCGGAAGCCGCGATCGTTTCGACCTGCAACCGCACCGAGCTGTACTGCGCTGCCGAGGAACCCGAGGTCGCTCAGCGCGCGCTGCACGAGTTCGTGGCCGCCGAGAAGCAGCTCGATCTGGACGAGCTGCATCGGCACTCCTACGTGCTGCCACACGTGGACGCCGTGCGGCATGCATTTCGAGTGGCCAGCGGGCTCGACTCGATGGTGCTGGGAGAGCCACAGATTCTCGGGCAAATGAAAGAGGCCGAGCGGCTGGCGCGCGGCGCCGGCGGGCTCGGCTTGATGCTGAATCACTTGTTTCAGCGCACGTTTGCAGTAGCCAAGGAGGTCAGAACCACGACCGAGATCGGCACGCAATCGGTGTCGATGGCCGCCGCTGCGGTGCGCGTGGCAAGAAAGATTTTCGGCGACCTCGCGGGAAGCCATGTGCTGTTCGTCGGCGCCGGCGAAATGATCGATCTGACCGCGACCCATTTTTCCGCGCAAAGGCCGAAGTCGATCACGGTGGCCAACCGCACGCTCGAGCGCGCCGAAGCGCTTGCGGCCCGCCTGCACGGGCAGCCGATGAAGCTGGGCGACCTGCCCGACGCGCTGGCGAAGTTCGATATCGTCGTGTCGTGCACCGCCAGTTTGCTGCCGATCATCGGGCTCGGCATGGTCGAGCGCGCGATTCGGGTGCGCCGGCACAAGCCGATTTTCATCGTCGATCTGGCGGTGCCGCGCGATGTCGAGCCCGAGGTCGCACGGCTCGACGACGTCTACGTGCACACCGTGGACGATCTCGGCAAGGTGATTGCCAGCGGCAATGACACGCGGCAGGCGGCGGTGGCGCAGGCCGAAGCGATCATCGAGTCGCGCGTGCGGGATTTCGAAGAGTGGATCCGCGTGAGGCGTTCGGTGCCGACGATTCAGGACCTGCACAGCCGCGCCGACGCACTGCGCGTTCGCGAGCTGCAGCGCGCGTTGAAGCTGCTTGCCAAGGGTGAGCCGCCCGAAAGCGTGATCGACCAGCTATCGCACGCGCTGACCAACAAGTTTCTGCACGACCCGATGAGCGCGCTGCGCGCCGCCGGCGACGACGCCGAGCACGCGCGCCTGCAAGCGCTGCTAGCGCGTTTTTACTCCGAGTAGTAAAAGCCAGTAGAAGAAGCCGTTGCATGTGCGACCGCTGGTCGCACATGCGGTCTGACCTAAATTATGAAACCCTCCATGCGAAACAAACTTGAGCAGCTTGCGAAGCGGCTCGAGGAAATCGACGTGCATTTATCGAGCGAGCACGCGGCGCGCGATATGAACCGCTTTCGCGCGCTCGGCCAGGAACGCGCCGAGATCGAGCCGGTCGTCAGCCGCTTCCACGACTACGCGCGCGCCGAAGGCGATCTGCAGGGCGCGCAGCAGATGCTTTCCGAACCCGAGATGAAGGGGCTTGCCGAAGAGGAGGTCGACGCGTCGAAAGCGCGCATCGCGACGCTCGAGGCCGAGCTGCAGTCCCTGCTGTTACCCCGCGATCCCAACGACGACCGCAATATTTTCCTCGAGATCCGCGCCGGCACTGGCGGCGATGAATCCGGACTATTTGCCGGCGATCTGCTGCGCATGTACATGCGCTATGCCGAGCGCCATCGCTGGAACAGCGAAATGATTTCGGAGAGCTCCTCCGACATGGGCGGCTACAAGGAAGTGATCGTGCGGCTGGTCGGCACGGGAGCGTATTCGAAGCTCAAATTCGAATCGGGCGGGCACCGCGTGCAGCGCGTGCCGGCGACCGAATCGCAAGGGCGCATTCATACCTCAGCGTGCACTGTGGCCGTGCTGCCCGAGGCCGACGAGATCGACGACGTGAAGATCGATCCGAGCGAGATCCGCATCGACGTGTTTCGCGCCTCGGGTGCCGGCGGCCAGCACGTCAACAAGACCGAAAGTGCGGTGCGCATCACGCATCTGCCGACCAACATCGTGGTCGAATGCCAGGACGATCGATCGCAGCACAAAAACCGCGATCGCGCGATGAAAATTCTGGCGGCGCGAATCAAGGATCAGCAGACGCGCAACCAACAGGCGAAGGAAGCATCGACGCGCAAGAGCCTGATCGGCTCGGGCGACCGTTCGGAGCGCATCCGCACCTACAACTTTCCGCAAGGCCGCGTGACCGACCACCGCATCAATCTGACCCTGTATCGGATCGAGGCGATCATGGATGGCGATCTTGATGAGCTGAGCGAGAAACTGGCCGCTGAACACCAGGCCGAGTTGCTCGCCGCGCTCGGCGAAAATATTTAGGACCTCGATCGATGATCTTGCGATAAATTATCGGTCGCCGACCGGCCAATCACGACCAATGGGGTGCAGGAAAATGGTGAACTACAGGGCTCTTGCAGTGATCATCGTCGCTGTGTTGCTGGGCGCGTGTGCCGCCAATCGGACTGCTGCGATTCGCAACGTCACCGATTCACCGGTCGTGGCAGCCTCTGGCCAAACGCTTACCTCAGCCGATGTCGAGCGAGCCATCCGACGCGCGGGCGCGCAGCTGGGTTGGACGATGCGAACCGTGCACCCCGGGCTGATCGAAGCAACGCTTGTCTTGCGCACCCACAGCGCAACAGTCGAAATTCCCTATAGCCCGAAGAGCTACAGCATCGAGTACAAGACCAGCACCAACCTGCAGGCCGACGGCAAAGTGATTCATCAGAACTACAACGGTTGGATCGAAAATCTGGATCGCGGAATTCGTGTGCAGTTAGTGAACTAGACCCCGCCGATCGCTTCGATCTCCATCAACAACTCGGCGCGGCAGATATCAGCGTGCAGAAAAAGCGCGGCGCCCGCGTCGAGCCCATGCTCGAACAGCGCGCCGCGTATCAGCTCCGTGTTCTGCGCGTCGCGCACGTAGACCTTCAACATCAGATCGGACAGCGTGGCCACGCCGCGCGCGCCGTGACGCACCGCCTCGGCAACCACCGCCGACAGGTTGGCTAGCGTCTCCCGAGTCTGCGCCAGCAGGTCGCCCCGATGCATCGTCTCGTGGCCGACGATGCTCGCGGTACCCGACACGAACAGCACATCGGCCTCCGCACCGCGCCACAGCGCCGCGCGCGAAAAGTAGGGAGCGCGCGGACCGTATTGCTGCGGATACCGATATGCGCTGACCTGCCGCGGATTCTCGATCGCTTCGGCGGGCGTTTTTGACGCCAGGCAGTGCAGCACGAACGGGCCGCCCAGGCTGCCGAGTGCACACGCGGCCGGGGCGCTTGCCGGCGTCGGCGTATTGAAGTCCTGGTAAGCGCGATAGCGCTGCAGATTGAAGCGCCGATAGCGCTCGAGCCCGGCGTCATCGCCATTGATGCCCGGAATCGAGTTCCATACCCGCAGCAGATGCGGATAGCCACTTTGCTTCAATGCATTGAACAACGCCGTGTAGCCGGCAAATGTCGCTTCACCGAACGCATCATCGCCCTCGTGGGCTACCGGCACCGAGACGGCGGCGAACATCACCTCGCCGTTGTGACGGCATTGCACGGACCCGATCGCTTCGCCGTGCGCGTCGGATCGGCCAAGCCATACCTCTACGGTCCGACCCGCGCCATCGAGCACGGCAGTACGCAAATGAGCCTGCGGCAGTTGCACCGGTGCGACCAACGGCGACGAATCACCGAACGTGACGACACCGAGCACGCGGGGGTCGCGCAGCAGCGGCGCGGCTTCCCATTGCGCCGCCGGCATCCACTGCATGCCGATACGGTCGGCAAATCCGTGCGCGCGTTGATTCACGATTGAATGTGACTTAAAAAGCAGCGCATTCTATTCATTCGCGTCACCGCTTCCGAACTGGCGCGTTGATACACTGGCCAGCTGCTTCCTTTGCCGGATCGTTGTCGGTTGTACCGCACAATGCTTGCCAGAACCGAATCGACATCGCCGGTTGCACCTGCGCAACAACGCTCCGATCTTGGCGCGAATATGCCAGTGGATGTGCTGGTCATCGGCGGCGGCCCCGGCGGCAGCACCGCCGCGACGTTGCTCGCGCAACGGGGCCGGCGCGTGCTGCTGATCGAAAGGGATCGCCATCCACGCTTCCATATCGGCGAGTCCCTGCTGCCGCTGAATCTGCCGTTGTTTGACCGGCTCGGCTGCTCGCAGGCGATCGCAGACGTCGGGCTGGCCAAACGGGCGATGCAGTTTCACTCGATGGAACATCGGGTGAGCCAGATGTTTTCATTTTCCGAGGCGTGGGACGGCACGCCCGCGCACGCCTATCACGTGCGGCGTTCAGAGTTCGATCATGCGCTTCTGCAGCACGCACGCCAGTGCGGCGTGGAAGTGATCGAAGCGTGTCGAGCCCGCAGTTTTCGCGTTGAGCCTGAGGGCGTCGTCGTCGAGGCGCAGCACGACGATGGCCGCACCGTCGACATCACGGCGCGCTACCTGGTCGACGCCTCGGGCCGGGACACGTTCATGGCATCGCGGCTCGGCATCAAGCGCCGCAATCAGAAGCACACCAGCGCCGCGCTCTATGGCCATTTTCGCGGCGCCCGCCGCAACAGCGGCGACGCCGAAGGCAACATCGAGATTTTCTGGTTCGCGCACGGCTGGATGTGGTTTATTCCGCTGATGGACGGCACTACGAGCGTCGGCGCGGTGTGCTGGCCGTACTACCTGAAGACGCGCGACACCGAACCGTCGGCGTTTTTCCTGCAGACGCTGCAATCGTGCCCTGCGATGTGGGAGCGCGTCAAAGACGCGACGCTGATCGAGCCGGCCACCGCGACCGGAAATTATTCCTATAGCGCCGATCGAATGGCGGGCGAGCGCTACGTAATGGTCGGCGACGCCTTCGCATTCGTCGACCCGGTGTTTTCGAGCGGCGTGTATCTGGCGATGAACAGTGCGCTGTTTGCCGCCGATGTCGTCGATGGCGCACTGAACGACCCCGCTGCGGCGCCGCGGCTCAATCGTGCGTTCGAGCGGCGCGTTCGGCGCGGGCTGCGGACGTTCACGTGGATGATCTACCGGATGACCTCGCCGGTGATGCGCAACCTGATCATGCAGCCGCGCGACGACTTCGGCATCAAGCGCGCGGTCATTACGTTCCTGGCGGGAGACGTTTATTTCTCCGGCCCGGTGCGGCGGCGCATGCTGGCATTCCGCGCCATCTATTACTTCAGCGCGATGCTCGACTGGCGGCGCGCGGTGCGCGCCGTATTCAACCGCAGGAATGCGGTGCGTCCGCAGACGATTTACGCGACCGACGGCTCGGGATAAGGACTTTTCTATGCATCGATGCGGATGGCGTCCGCTGTTCTTCTGCGCGCTGCTGCTGGGGGTCACCGGCGCGCGCGCGGAGTCGCTTCCTCTGTGGGAACTGGGTGGCGGAGCCGCGGCGCTGCGCTTCCCCGACTATCGAGGCTCGGAAGAGAGCCGCAGCTACGTGCTGCCGCTACCGTGGATCGTCTACCGCGGCGAGATCTTGCGGGCCGATCGCGATGGCGTGCGCGCCACGCTGTTCGACAGCGAGCGCGTCGAATTCAATGTCAGCATCAACGGCAGCGTCCCGGTGCGCAGCGACCGCAATCGCGCGCGCCAGGGCATGGAAGATCTGCGGCCGTTGCTCGAAGTCGGCCCCGTCGCCAACGTCCGGCTCTGGCGCAGCGCCGATGATGGAGCTGCGCTCGAGCTGCGCGTGCCGGTGCGCGTTGCGCTCGCATTTCGCAACGGCCTGAGCGACGTCGGGTACCTCACGACACCGCAGTTGAATCTCGATCTGCGCTTTCCGACCGAGACTCCCGGTCTGCGCTGGAATCTCGGACTGGTGGGCGCCGTGGTACTGGCCGACCGTCGCTTCAATCAATATTTTTACGGAGTGTCGGCCGCCGATGCGACCGCGACCCGGCCGGAGTATCGCGCGAGCTCGGGTTACGGCGGCTGGCAGGCGATCGCAGCGCTGTCGCGCCGAATCGATCGCTTCTGGTTGGGTGGCTTTATCAAGTACGACGACCTGAGCGGCGCGCGATACGAGGACTCACCATTGGTCACGCAGCGCCGGCAACTGAGCGCCGGCTTCGCGGTAACCTACATTTTTGCGACATCATCGCGCATGGTGGAGCAGCGCTAGTGCTCTGACCATAAGTTGCACTAATGGACGCTGCCGTTCAAAGCTCGCACCGCAACACCTTTCTCTACGCGGCGGGCATCATCGGGTTATCGACCGCGCTGCACGTCGTGCCGCAAATGCTGCGCGACTTCGTCAATCCTGCCTGGTCGATGCTGCTGCTGATGGTGATCGATGCCACCGTGGTTTCGCTGATCGTTCGCGGGCGCGGCACCGTGTGGGCGGTGCTGCTCTTTGCGGCATTGCTCGGCGCGTTGATCGTGACGCACCAGAACGTGATCGCGGCGCTGCCGTCGATCGGGTTGAACCTGGCACTCGCGGCTGCGTTCGGAGTCACACTCCGCCCAGGATCGACCGCGCTGCTGGTGCGCATCGAGGAAGCTTGCAGCCCACACACGCTGACGCCGGCGTTCGCGCGCTACCTGCGCCAGCAGACGGCCGCTTGGACGCTGCTGTTCATCGCCATGGCGGCGACCTCATT
The DNA here is from genome assembly GCA_041751695.1 of Burkholderiaceae bacterium. Classification (GTDB taxonomy): domain Bacteria; phylum Pseudomonadota; class Gammaproteobacteria; order Burkholderiales; family Burkholderiaceae_F; genus JACCZX01. The sequence continues at coordinate 8,486 of JBGSWX010000223.1, forward strand.
GGTGTTGATCATTTATGCCCCGTACGAGTGGTGGTCGCTGTTCGTCAACGTGCTGACGTGGCCGCTGTTCGGCGTGATGTTTGTCGGCGAGTGGACGTTTCGTCGCGTGGCTTTCCCTCACCTGCCGGCGCATACGCCGCTGGCCATCGTCGCGATGGTCTTTGCGTATCAGCGGCAGCGGCGCGCGCCGCGCAGCCAATGACGACCGAGCCGATCATCGGCCATCGCTCGGCCCACGCGCGCGCTGCGGTGCGTAACGGGGATGCGGTCAGCGC
>JBGSWX010000224.1:0-4711 GCA_041751695.1 Burkholderiaceae bacterium
ACCAGGGGCGCTATCAGTGCCACAGCGAGTGACCGCTTACCCGATCGCGGCGGTCGGTATCGAGCCATCAGGAATCTCCAACTACAAGCGAGTTGACGCAAATTTACCGCGCGCACCGGCGTTTAATCAGAGGAGATGGCCGTTCAAACGGATGAAGAAAACAAGGTCGATTTCGTCCGGCAGAAGTGAGGTATTTAGGTCACTCACTAATCGGCATTAGACGTTTAAGAACGCCGGGGCGTTCTGCAGCACTTCGCCGACGACTCATAGAATACGCGGCCTATGCCCCGCATCGACGCAGAACGCCTGCTCTCCGACCTGCATCAGCTGCGCGCTATCGGCGCACACGGCCGCGGCGTAGTCAGACCGGCGTTCAGCGCCGCCGACATGGAAGCGCGACGCTGGCTCAAACGCCGCTACGAGGACGCTGGTCTTGAAGCGACGATCGATGGCGTCGGCAATGTACTTGGCCGCTCACGGCATTCGGGCAAAGCGCTGCTGATCGGCTCGCATTCCGACACGCAGCCTACCGGCGGCTGGTTGGATGGCGCATTAGGTGTGATCTATGCATTGGAAGTCGTGCGCGCCCTTGCCGCCGACGGTGCGACGCGAGCGCTGCCGGTCGACGCGGTGTCGTTCCAGGATGAAGAGTCACGTTTTGTCGGCTGTCTCGGCAGCCGCTCGCTGACCGACACGCTGACGCCGGAGATGGAGCAGGCAGCCGTGGATAGTCACGGCGTGACGCTGGCGGACGCGCTACGAGAAGCGGGCCTGGCGAATGTGCCGCGCCTGCGCCTCTCGCGCGAGCGCTATGCCGGCTTCATAGAGGCGCATATCGAACAAGGTCCGCATCTGGAAGATGCGGGTCTCAGGATCGGCGTGGTCACGGGCATCGTCGGCACGCGCAGCATTCGCTTCGTCCTTCGCGGTCAGCAGAATCATGCAGGCACGACGATGATGGCGCGCCGGCGCGATGCAAGCACGGCGCTCTACGAGCTCGCACACCGCATCAACCTGGAATGTCCGAAGGTGGCTGCCGAGCGCAGCGTCTGGACGATGGGCCGCCTACGCGTTGAACCGAACGCGACTTCGATTGTGCCGGGATACGCCGAGCTCGATCTGCAGTTTCGTGATCCTTCGGAGGCGCCGCTCGATGCTTTCGAAGCTATCGTCGCGCGCCTGGTATCGGACATCAACGCACGCGGCGGTGTCACGATCGAAGCCCTCCGCACACGCGCACCGATCGCGCCGACGCGCCTGGATGCCGCTCTGCAGATGCATATCGAAGCTGCGGCCGAAAGTCACGCGCCGGGCAAATGGCAACGCATGCCGAGCGGAGCGCTCCACGACGCCGGCATCATCTCGGCATCGATACCGTCGGCGATGCTGTTCATTCCCTCGCTCGGCGGCATCAGCCACGACTTCGCGGAGGACAGCCGCGACGAGGATATCGTGCTCGGTTGTCAGGTACTGACGGACGCGGCAGCGTCGATTCTCAAGGCGACGAACGTTGCGCGTCACGAAGTAGGTAAGCCGTGAGTCCGAGCAGAAGACGCCTCTCTTAAGTCTGGCACTTGCCGTGTGCCCAACATCGCTCGGTGCTCAAAGCCACCCTGTACAGACGGTTTACGGATCGGGTGGCTCGGCACTACTTAGTGAAGAGGTGGTACCTCCGTCGCTGCTGAGCCGAGCGGATCAGGTGTTCCGGTGAAGCAATTGTCTCATCGTGAACCGACCATGCGACCCATACTAGCCACCCTTTGGTGTTGCGCAACCTTATTCTGCCGCCACCAAGCCACTAGCCCCTCGGAATCTCCAGCAAATTTACGCTGCTTGAGCGCATCATAGATCGCGGCGCAAGTTTCAATATCGCTGACGCCCTGCGTTGTCGCAAGATAATCGCAAACCCAAAAGGCGCTTTCTAAGTCGGTCATTCTGGTACTCACCAGCTCAGACGCTCGCGTGGACGCGGCGCTGTGCGGCTGCTGCGCCGAAGCACTAGCGATGCAACCCACTAGCAGTGCGATCGTCGTGACCGCGGTACTCGTAACGTGTGAAACTCGACGCTGCCTTGTATTCGGCTGGAGCATGATGTTCCTCGCAATAATCGGTTGGTTTAGGTTCGGTATAGAGTCGAGCCGGCTTGTCTTCCGACCGCGAGAACAGTGTGTGAGTGCAGCTGCGCGAACGCCATACGACCGAAGTACCCAAGAGGCTGAAACGGCAGTACCAATCGCCCAGGACTGAGGTCTTGTTGCGCGTTACGCGGCGCGGCGTAAATTGAGCTAATGGAGATGCGCTCGATTGCAACGCGCTACGCGGCGCTGGTCGTCGCGCTGTTGTCAGTCGCGCTGATTGTCAGCGGAGCAGTGCAAACCTGGAGCGCGCATCGTGATCGGCAGGCAGCTTTCGAAGCGCTACAACGCGAAAAGGCACAGGCCGCGGCAGTCGAAGTGTCCCGCTTCACTGAAGACATCCTGCGCAGCCTGGATTGGGTGACACTGTCGGCCGCACCCACGGGCTCAAATGACATTGAGCAGCGGAGACTCGAGTTCTTAAAGCTGCTGCGTTTGGAGCCGGCGATCACCACCGCCACATTGGTTGGCGCTAATGGCCGCGAATTGTTGCGTGTCTCTCGCATCGAGGCAGATCGCTTCTCGAGCGGCATTGATTTGTCCGGCGAAGCAGGGTTCAGCGTTGCGCGCAAGACTCGCGCTCATTTCAGCGATGTCCGCTTCGTCGCGCAGACCGAACCGTATTTGACCGTCGCGGCGCCCAGTGCCGCGCGCGATGGATCAGTCGTCATTGCAGACGTGAACCTCAAGTTCGTTCGCACGGTCGTGTCCGAAATCAAGGTCGGCGAGACGGGTTACGCGTATGTCGTGGACGCGCGAGGTCGGTTGGTATCGCATCCAGAGATGAGTCTGGTCCTTCAGATGACCGATATGTCGCGACTACCGCAGGTGCAGGCCGCCATAGCGTCGGGTGCGCCGGCGCAGGGATTTGCGGACGATGCGCACGCCCTCGACGGCTCTGCGGTATTGGCGGCGTACGCAAAGATCGCACCGTCCAGTTGGACAGTGTTCGTCGAACAGCCACGCGCGGAGGCGCTCGCGCCGCTGATGAACTCGATCGAACGAAGCGCGCTGACACTGATCATTGCACTCGCTCTGGCGGTCACTGCGGGCGTCTTCGCGGCACGACGCATGGTTGCGCCGATCGGAGAATTGCGCCGCGGCGCTCAGCGCTTTGGCGCGGGCGACTTCGCGCACCGCATCGAAGTCAGCAGCGGTGACGAGCTGCAGGAGCTCGCCGCAAATTTCAACGCGATGGGAGAGCAGCTGCGCGAGATTTACGGCAGCCTCGAGCAGCGAGTGAACGACAGGACGCGGGAGCTGAATGAACGAAACGCCGAGATCACCGAAGCCCTCGAACAGCAGACTGCAACAGCGGAAATCCTGCGGGTGATCAGCTCAACGCCAACCGATGCTGCGCCCGTGTTTGAGACCATCGTCGCAAACGCCGCTCGACTATGCGAGGCGAACTTCGCTTTCGTCATGCTGAATCAGGCAGGGCTGCTGCGGTTGGCGGCGCGTACCAGCTGTACGCCCGAGTTCGCATCGTTTCTCAACCAGGGCAAAGCGCCGAACCGTGCGACAGCTACTGGCCGGGCGGCGTTGGAACGCAAGCCGGTGCAGGTGCTCGATTTCCTGGCCGAGTCAGAAGTCCTCGTTACGCCCGCCCATCGAAGCGAGGGTATCCGGACTGTCCTGGCCGTACCCATGCTTCGTGACGATAGGGTGCTCGGCGTCATCGCAACGTGGCGTCGCGAAGTTCGGCCTTTCACGGACAAGCAAGTCAAACTGCTCGAGACCTTTGCGCGTCAGGCCGTCATTGCGATCGAAAATGTCCGGCTGTTCAACGAGATTCAGGAAACGAGCCGCCAGCTCGATCTCGCCAACCAGGCGAAGTCGCGTTTTCTGGCCGCCGCCAGCCATGACCTGCGGCAGCCAATGCACGCGCTGTCGTTGTTCGTCGGGCAACTGAGCGCGAGTCGCACTCCCGCCGAACGGGGGGTATTGGCGCAGAGAATCGAGGCAGCAGTTTCCAGCCTGTCCGATTTGCTCGATCAGTTGCTCGACCTGTCGAAACTCGAGGCCGGCGCGGTGCAGGCGCTGCAGGAAGACTTCGCGATCAGGGACACGCTGGCAGTCATCGAAACACAGTTTGCTCCGCTAGCGCGCGCGAAGGGCCTCGAACTGCGTTTGCGCACAAGTCGCGCATCGATCCGCAGTGATCCTCTGCTCGTGCAGCGCATCCTGTTGAATCTTGTCGCGAACGCAATCCGCTACACGGACCAGGGCGGTGTGTTGGTCGGATGCCGCCGGCGGGGCGAACGAATCCGTATTGCCGTCTGGGACACCGGCTGCGGAATTCCGGACGATCGGCGTGACGACGTGTTCCGCGAATTCGTCCAGCTTGACGGACCCGAACGCCTACATTCGAGCGGGACCGAAAAAGCGACGGGGCTGGGGTTGGGGCTGGCTATCGTCGCGCGTCTGGCGGATCTGCTTGGCACCCGCATTGAACTGTTTTCGCGCCCTGGCCGCGGGTCGATGTTCGCGTTCGAACTGCCAGTCGGCGCGACAAGCGCAGCGCGCCTGCGGCGGCCGGTCGCGCCGCTGCGCGTCGCGAGTCTGCGCGGCGTCTT
>JBGSWX010000225.1:0-1810 GCA_041751695.1 Burkholderiaceae bacterium
CGGCGTGCGCACGCCATCGCACAGGAACACCTCGTTCATGCGGTCGCCCTCAGTGGCCCGTTCGTCCGAACCGCGCGCGGTCGTCGCGCAGCAGGGCGAGTTGGCGAGCGAACCCGCGCAACACCGCCGAGAAACAAGTCAGTCACTATCGGAGCCATGTCTGCGTAGGTCAGCGGACCTCGATCTTTCAGCCAGGTAAACGTCCAGTTGATCATGCCGAACAGAATCATCGTCAGCGGCTTGATCAGCTCGGTGCGATCGGTCTGCGGCGCAAGCTTCGCAACGACGTCGGCGAAACCCAGCACCACTTTGCGCTCCTTTGCCAACACACGCGATCGATGCGCCCGCTGCAGATACTTTACGTCCTGCACCAGGACGCGATGGCGCGCCGCCGAGTGCTCGTATTCGGCCATGAAGAGCTCGATCAGGCGCCGTAAATGCGCAGCGGGCGGCAGCGCTTCGCCGCGAACGCCGTCGATGATCGCCTGCAGCTGTTCAATGTAGCTTTCGGCGATGTCGGCCAGTAGGTGCTCCTTGTCGCGGTAATAGTGATACATAAGCGCCTTGGACACGCCGCAGGCGCGCGCGATATCGGCGATCGTCGCAGCCGCGTAACCCTTGTCGGCGAACTCGCACGCCGCGGCGTCGCGAATCGCTGCGCGTTGTTTGTCGAATCCTGCCGCTTTAGTTCTCGCCATCGCTATCGAGCGTCGTAGGAGATCACGACCCGCTCAGTCAGCGGGTACGACTGGCACGTCAGTACAAAATCCTCTGCGACTTCGTGCGGTTCGAGCGCGTAGTTCTTCGCCATCCTCACCTGCCCTTCGAGCACTTTGGCACGGCACGTACTGCACATGCCGCCCTTGCACGAAAATGGCAGGTCGATGCCCGCGGCGCGGCCCGCATCCAGAATCGAGTGCTGCCCTGGCATGAAGTCAACTTCGCGCCGCACGCCATCGATGATCAGCTCGATATGCGACTGCGCTGCTTCGGCGTCATCGATCGCCTGCACCGAGCCAGTCGGGATGCCGAACCGCTCGACGTGCACGTGCTGTGCGGGCACGCCGGCGGCGATCAGCGCCACCTCGACTTCGTCGATCATCGTCAGCGGCCCGCACACGAACGCTTCATCGATCGTGTCGGGCGGCACGAGCGACTCGAGGAACTCGTTGACCTTGGCCGCATCGATGCGGCCGTTGAACAGCTCGACCTCCTGTGCCTCGCGCGAAAAAACGTTGTACAGCCGAAAGCGCGTCAGGTAGCGGTCTTTCATATCTTCGAGCGCCTCGTGAAACATCACCGACGACTGCCGCCGATTGCCGTACACCAGCGTGAAGCGCGACTTCGGCTCGCGCGCAAGCGTCGTGCGGATCAGCGACAGTACCGGCGTAATGCCGCTGCCGGAAACAAAGGCAGCGTAGTGCTTGCCGGTTGCAGCATCGAGCGTAGTGAAGAACCGCCCTTCGGGTGTCATCACGTCGATCGAGTCACCCGGCTTCAAAGCATCGTTCGCCCACCGCGAAAACTTGCCACCACCGACCTTCTTGATCGCGACGCGAATCTCGCCGTCGTCGACGCCCGAACAGATCGAGTACGAGCGACGCAGCTCTTCACCGTCGAGCGTCGTGCGCAATCCGATGTGCTGCCCCTGCACGAATCGATATTCCGGCGCCAGCTCGGGCGGAAGGTCGAACTTCACGCTGATGCAGTCGGGCGTCTCCGGCCGAACCTCCGCAATGCGTAACGCATGGTAGCGAGGCGTCATCACCAGTCACAGTTCGGGTAGGTGCGCTGCAGATGCTGCATCTCG
>JBGSWX010000226.1:0-3146 GCA_041751695.1 Burkholderiaceae bacterium
CGAGCGCTTGATGCGCGCGGGCTGGATCGACGCGGCGATCGTGGGCGGCGCCGACTCGCTGTGCCTCACGACCCTCTGCGGTTTCGGTTCTCTGGAGTTGCTGTCGCGCGAGCCGTGCCGTCCGTTTGACCGCGCGCGTAGCGGCATCTCGATCGGTGAAGGCGCGGGGTTCGCGTTGCTGGAACGCGATGCGAAAGCGCCGGTCATGTTGCGCGGCGTTGGCGAGTCGAGCGATGCGCACCATATGTCGACACCGCATCCGCAAGGCCTCGGCGCAAAGCTGGCGATGCGCGGCGCGCTCGATGCCGCCGGCTTGCAGCCCGCTGAGGTCGATTACGTCAACCTGCACGGAACCGCCACGCGCTCCAATGATCCTTCAGAGGGCCGCGCAGTCGCCGAAGTTTTCAACAGCGTGCCGACCAGCTCCACCAAGGGCTGGTTCGGGCATCTGCTCGGCGCGGCGGGGATTGTCGAGTCGGTCGTGTCGCTGCTCGCACTCGAGCATGGCCTGCTGCCCGGCACGCTGAACACCACTGACGTCGACCCCGAGTGCCCGAACGCGGTGTTGCTCGATAACGAGGCGCGCACCATCGAGGTCGCGCTATCCAACTCGTTCGGCTTCGGCGGCAGCAATTGCAGCGTGATATTCGGGCGCGCCTAGTGCAGTGCTCCGTGCTGGGAATCGGCGTATTCGGCCCAGGGCTCGCGGGCTGGCCCGCGGCGCAAGCGGTGTTTTCCGGTGCCGCCAAGTACGAACGCACCGATAGCGCGCCACCGCTGCCCGACTTGTTGCCGGCCGCGGAGCGGCGCCGCGCGACCCCTCCAACGCGCATTGCATTAACCGCGGCGCACGAAGCCCTGCTGCACTCGGGTGTTGATGCGGAAAATGTGCCGGCCGTATTTTCCAGCAGCTCCGGCAATCCGGAGATCATTCACGACTTGTGCACGATGCTGGCTGCGGGCGACTATCAGATCTCGCCGACGCGGTTTCACAACTCGGTGCACAACGCAGCGTCGGGCTACTACAGCATCGCGGTCGGGAGTCACCGTGCAGTCACCACCTTGTGCGCGTTCGATGGCAGCGGACCGGCGGCACTGCTGGAAGCTGCTGTGCAAGCGACCACCAGCGAGGCGCCGGTGCTGATGGTCTGCTACGACCTGCCGTATCCGTCGCCGTTATGGGAAGCCAGGCAGACGTTCGATAACTGGGCCGTCGCACTGGTCGTGGCGCCACCTTCTTCTGCGGGCGCACGCGCGCAGATCGAGCTGGCCGATGTCGGTCCGGCCGCGACCGACAGCACTCTGCCTGATCCGCAGCTCGAGGCTGCGCGCACCGGCAATCCCGCCGCGCGGCTGCTGCCGCTGGTAGCGGCGCTGGCAGACGCTGACTCGAGCGAAGTTGTGTTGAGGCAAGGCAACGGCCGCGCGTTGCGCGTGCGCGTGAGCCCGCGCTAGCGGATCGTGACCCATCAATCGCTCGAGCGATTGCTGCCGCACGCAGGCCGCATGCGACTGATCGACCGCGTCGTCTCACACGACGACAACCGCATCGTCTGCGAAAGCGACTCGCATCGCGCCACCGATCACCCGCTGGCAATCGAGGGCGTGCTGTCGATCGCGTGCGGCCTCGAATACGGCGCGCAGGCGATGGCGATTCACGGGGCGCTGGTGAGCGGCAGCGCGCCGGGCTCGCGAGACGATACGGCGCGACTTGGCTACTTGGTCGCGGCCTTCGACCTGACATGGTCTGTGGAGCGTCTGGATCGATGCGCATCGCCACTTGTGATCGAAGCGGTGCGCGAGTTCGGCTCCGACAATCAGGTCGCCTATCGCTTCGAGCTGAGTGCGGCCGGAGAGTCGATCATGCGGGGCCGCGCCGCTGTCGTACTCAGTGCGTCTGCCTGAGTGCGCGTTGATGCAGCCGATCGTTGCGCTGACATGTTTCGAATCGCCGCTCGACGCAACGTGGGAGGCTGCGCAGATCGAGGCGATGACGGCGTCGGAGCGCGCGCGTCTGGCACGCATTCATCGGCCGTTGAGACGCCATCAGTTCATCGTCGGTCACGTATTGCTGCGTCGCCTGCTCGCTGTAGCGGGTTTCGACGCGGCTGCGGTCGAAGTTGACACCGACGGTCGAGCGCACGTCGCCCGATGCCACGTCAGCCTGGCCCACAGCGGTCAAACGGTCGCCGCCATCGTTGCGTTGGAGCCGGTCGGCATCGACGTTGAGGCGAGCCGGCAGTTGAGCGACCCGCGCGCGGCGGCTGCCTGGCTTGGCCTGCCCCGGCATGCTGAGAGCCGAGGTCTTGCAAACGATCCCGCGGCTCAAAGTGAGCAGGTCCTTACGGCATGGGTCGCGGCCGAGGCGCGCTTCAAAGCCGGGCCGAACGCAAGGCAGCGACTGTGGCAAGCACGCTGGCAGACGTGCCTGATGGCAGTGGCGTCAACCGCCGCGGTGCCGCTAACCGTTGTATTCGACACGATGGACGGGACTTACAATCGCACCGAATTGCACTGGGACGTCGTAGAGTCACCAGCACAAGAGGGGTGAGGCATGGCGGGGGTGCTTTCCGGACGCGCTGCTGGCGTCGATCGCAAGAGTCGTATCGTGCTGCAGGACCGCGAGCATCCGCGTACCCGCACGCTCGGGCGCGCCGGCCGGTCGGCCGGGCAAGTCGTCATGTTCATCTGCTTCGGCATCGCCAGCGCGGTCATCAGTGGGCTCGCGGTGCCGATCTATTCGATCGCCGTGCGTGATCCAGACCGGCGCGCCACCGGAGTGCGACGCATAGTTCGCTGGACGCTGCGCAAGTACATCGGCAGCCTATGCTTACTGCGCCTGATCGATCTCGAAGTCAGCGGCTTGGAGCGCGCGGCGACTCCGGGCGCGTTGATCGTGGCCAACCATCCGTCGCTGATCGACGCGCCGATCTTGCTGGCCTGCCTGGACGATGCAGTCGTGGTCGCCAAGCAGGCGCTGCGCGCCAATCCGTTCTTGTCGGCGTCGATTCGCGGCGCCGATTACGTCGTCAACGATGACGCGGTCGCGTTGATCGATGCGTGCCGCGCGCGCATCGATGCTGGCCAGGCGCTGTTGCTGTTTCCCGAGTGCACGCGCACTGCGTTGGACGGCACGGTCCGCTTGC
>JBGSWX010000227.1:0-2072 GCA_041751695.1 Burkholderiaceae bacterium
CGGCGGCATTGCGCTCGGCGTGCTCTCGCTGCTGACGGCGAGCGCGGGCCCGCGCGTCTGGTCGGCACGCCTGGCGCTGCTGGCGACGCTGGCGTTGATCATTGCCGTGAATCTCGTGCCCGACAATCCGTTCTACATCGATGCGATCCGCGCCTGGCGTCAGGGTGCACTGCTCAATTTCAATCTGCTGGCGCACTGGCTGTCGCTGCTCTGGCCGTATGCGCTGGCGCTCGTGTTGCTGTTCGCAGGAGTGCAACGCCGCAGGGCCGCGGCGTCTCTATAATTTGCCCATGAGTCACTATCAGCGTCACGTTTTCTTCTGCCTCAACCAGCGCGACGACGGGTCGGCGTGCTGCGCGCGCCATAACGCCGCCGAGATGCAGCAGCACGCCAAAGCGCGCATCAAGGCGCTCGACTTGAACGGCGCCGGCAAGATTCGGATCAACAAGTCGGGCTGTCTCGACCGCTGCAGCGAAGGCCCGTGCGTCGTCGTGTATCCGGAGGGCGTCTGGTACACGTATGTCGACGTACAGGACATCGACGAGATCATCGACCGGCACCTGATCAAAGGCGAAGTCGTCGAGCGCCTGCGCATTTGAATCAAGCGTCGCTCGAAAAAATATTAATCGAGCGCGGTCCCGCCCGCATCGAGCTCGCCCTCGATTGGCCTTCAGACGCGCCGCGCGGAATCGCGTTCATCGGCCATCCGCATCCGTTGTTCGGCGGCACGCTCGACAACAAGGTCGTTGCGACTATTGCGCGCACCTTTGCCGGCCTGGGCTGGCTCGCGGTGCGGCTCAACTTTCGCGGAGTCGGCGGCTCCACCGGAACGCACGACGAGGGCATCGGCGAGACCGACGACTTCCTGCACGTGATCGATGCGCTACCGAAACTACCCGCGCTGCAGGCGAAGTTAACCGCACACCTGCCGATCGCCGTGGCTGGATTTTCGTTTGGCAGCTTCGTGGCCGCCAAGGCGGCTGAGCGGCTTAGCGCTTCGAATCAAGCCGTGCGGTTTATCGTGCTGGTGGGCGCGGCAGCCGGCAAGTGGGCAATGCCCACCGTTGCGCGCGAGACGCTTGTTATCCACGGCGAGCTCGATGAAACGATCCCGCTCGCCAATGTGCTCGAATGGGCGCGCCCGCAGGACTTGCCGATCGTGGTCGTGCCGGGTGCGGACCACTTTTTTCACCGGCGCCTGGGGCTGCTGAAGCGCCTGATAAGTGCGCATATTCAAGGCATGCCTGCGATTGACGCGGCTACGCAAACTGATTAAAACGGTTTCACCAAGGCGTCGCTTGCAGGCAACCGCCGAGGCCACGGGACCTCCCCCGTCACGACACGTTAAGGAAACTGCGGTGCGCCCCGCGCACTCGACAATCGATGGACGGCACGCTCGTCTTCACCAAGACGCCCCACGGCATCGCAGAGATTTCACTGCGCAGTGCGCAGCTGCCGATGGCCACACGCCGGGTCTTGATCATGGTAGACGGCAAGCGCACGGTTGAAGATCTGTCGATCGTTGTCAAGCCAGGCGAGATCGAAGGCGTCATTGCAAAGCTCGAGAGCAGCGGACTGATACAGCCCGTGACGCTGCACGGCCCGCTCGATGTGCCGACCATCAACGGCCGCGATACTGAGTCCGGCCAGAACTCGGCGTTGAACGCACCGAGCACCACCGGCGCGAGCGAAGGGCGCGATCCAAGCCCGATCACGCTTGAAGAGGTCAAGCGCCGCGCAGTGCGCGGCCTGCACGACTTGCTCGGTCCCGAGTCAGACACGCTCGCGATCCGGATTGAAAATTGCCGCACGATCGAAGAGTTTCGTTATCGCGTACGCGAGGCAGAGCGTGTCATTTCAATCGCGCTTGGGCCCGCCGCGGCGCAGGAGTATCTGAAGGCCCTGCGTCGCCGCGGCTGACAGCGTGGCTTTAAGGCCTGAACCGCAGCGCAGTTTTGCGTTCCAATCCTTGCTTTCCGATTCGCTAATCTGCGCCCTGCGGCATTTCGTTCGCCTTACCCACATGCTTCGCTCCATCTTCGCGTCCTTGACTACATCGTTGCTGCTGGCAA
>JBGSWX010000228.1:0-10584 GCA_041751695.1 Burkholderiaceae bacterium
GCTCCGCGCTGCGCGTGATGAGCAGCGGGCTCGCCCCGGTGCATCGGCGCGCGACGGCGAATGCGAAGCGGCTCGGGCGGGCGAAGGTGCGCTGACTCGCGGGGCGCAGCAGGGTGCTGACGCTCGTTGCGTCAAAAGGGCGACTTGTAACGCGAACGTTCCCTGCGCTCGTTCATGCGCGACAATCTCCACTTTCGACTTGGAGCACCTCAGAAATGATGCTCACTGCTGTGCTTTTACCCGCCCTCGAAGGTGGATTCACTGCGCTCAATCCGGAAACCGGCTCGACTTCACAAGGCGAGACGGTCGAAGAAGCGCTAGCCAACTTGCGCGAAGCGACGGAACTTTTTATCGCGGAATTTCCGCTCGCAAGCGTCGGCCAGCCACTCGTTACAACGTTCGAGGTCGCGGTAAGTGCCTAAATTGCCGCACGTCTCCGGAATGGAGGTCGTGCGGGCGCTCGAACGACTGGGCTTTTCTGTCGCTCGGCAACGCGGAAGCCATATCGTGTTGCGTCGCGGATCAGCCGGTTGCGTGGTGCCTAACCATCGCGAACTGAAAGTAGGCACTCTAAGCGGCGTCTTGAAGCAAGCCGCTGTTTCCCACGATGAGTTCATCGCTGCTTTGCGCCGATGACAGCACCGATCGCTGGAACAATGTCTGACGTCGCCCGAGAACCAATCGCCGAACCGAGCGCACGCATTGTTCCGGATTCGGGCGACTCATCGGTCTTGCATCTCTCGGGCACTTGGCGGCTGACGTTCATGGAGCGCATCGCGGCGCAGCTTACAGCGCTTCAATGGCCCGCCAAATTTTCAGTCGATGGCAGTGACGTCACCGAGATCGATTCGGCGGGCGCCTTGGCTTTGCTCGAATGCGTCGACTCGCGCGGCACGTCGCCGGCGCAGCTGACGGGATTCGCTGACAACGAGCTGCGCGTTGTCGAGCAGGTGCGAGCCCGCCTCGAGTCGGCCCGTGCGCCGACCGAGCATCACAGCGAGCGCATGCTCGAAGGCATCGGCCGCCGCGCCATCGGGGTCGGCCGCGGCGTAGTGGGCGACATCAATTTTCTCGGCGCGACCGTCGTCGGTGTCGCGCACAGCCTGCTCAATCCACGCGCGGTGCGCCTGCGCGAGCTGACCGTGCAGTTCGAGCAGGTTTGCCTGAACGCAATTCCAGTCGTGGCACTTGTGACGCTGCTGATCGGTGTCGTATTCACGTACCTGCTTGGGCTGCAGGCTGAACAGTTCGGCGCCAACATCTTCGTCGTCGACGGCGTCGGCATCGGCATGACGCGCGAGTTTGCGCCGATCCTCGTTGCAGTGATCGTCGCCGGCCGCTCGGGCGCAGCGTTCACCGCACAGTTGGGCGCGATGAAGCTGACCGAAGAGACCGACGCAATTCGCACGCTCGGGTTGTCGCCGATGGACGTGCTGGTACTGCCGCGCGTGATTGCGCTGATGATTGCGATGCCGCTGCTGGTGTTCGTCGGCGACCTGATGAGCCTGGCCGGCGCGATGGTGATCGCCAACTCGATGCTGGACGTGACGCCGACTACATTCGTTGGACGGCTGCGCGACGGCCTCGACATCGCGCATCCGCTGGTGGGGCTGATCAAGGCGCCCGTGTTCGCGCTGGTGATCGCCGTGATCGGCTGCCGCATGGGCATGTCGGTCGATCGCGACACGCGCGCGGTGGGGTTGGCGACGACATCGACGGTGGTGCAGAGCATCGTCGCGGTGATCCTGCTCGACGCCGCGTTCGCTGTGTTCTTCCAGGAGCTGGGAATATGAAAGAGCGCCCGGAAACGATCCTCGAAGTCGATGCGATCGTCACGCGCTTCGGCGAACAAACGGTGCACGACGGCGTCAGCTTCACGTTGCAGCGGGGCACGCTGACCGCGCTGATCGGCGGCAGCGGCACCGGCAAATCGGTTCTGCTGCGCGAGATCATCGGCCTGCAGCGCCCCACCGACGGGCAAATCCGCCTGCTCGGCAGCGACGTCTGGCACGACTCCGAAGATCAACTCAACGCAATGCGCCGCCGCTTCGGCATGATGTTCCAGGACGGCGCGCTGTTTTCTTCGATGACGGTAGCGCAGAACGTGGCGGTGCCGTTGATCGAGCACGCCAACGTGCCGCCCGCCCTGCTCGATCCACTGATCAAGCTGCGCCTGGCGCAGGCCGGACTCGAGCCTGATGTCGCTGAGAAGATGCCCAGTGAGCTGTCAGGCGGCATGCGCAAGCGGGCAGCGATCGCGCGCGCACTCGCGCTCGAACCCGAGATGCTTTTTCTTGATGAGCCCACGTCCGGCCTCGATCCGACGACCGCGCGCGCGTTCGACAAGCTCGTGCGCTCACTGGTCGATGATCTCGGGATCACCGTCTTCGTGATCACGCACGACCTGGATACGCTGCTGACGGTAGTCGATCGAGTAATCGTGCTCGCCAACGGCAAGGTTCTTGCTGACGGCACCATCGACGATATTCTGAAGGTCGACGACGAATGGATTCAGTCTTACTTTTCGGTGCGCACGATGGTTGACACGCACGGCGAGCCCGTCTCGTAGAATCGGCCGATGGAAGCAGAAGCCAAGTACACCTACGTCGGGATCGCGCTGATCGTGCTGGTCGCGGCGCTGATCGCGGCGGTTGTCTGGTTGAATCGCGCTGGCGGACGCGGAGATTTTAAGTTCTACACGATCTACTTCGAGCGGCAACCGCTCGACGGACTGCAGATCGGCGCCGATGTCGACATGCGCGGCATCAAGATCGGCCGCGTCGAGGACTATGACCTGCTGGCCGAGAAGATCAACCGCGTGCGCGTCACGATCCGCACCGACCGGCGCGCTCCCGTGCGCACCAACACGGTGGCGATCGTCGTGCGCAACTTCGTAACCGGTATCGCGCGCATCACGCTCATTACGCCCGAGCCCGCGGGTCCGCCGCTGACGGAGGTTCGCGACGACCAGTCGTATCCGTTGATCGCCGAGGGGGAGTCGAGCTTCGACGCAATTGCCGGCAAGGTCGGGCGTATCGGCGATATTGCGGCCGAGACACTGGAGAGCATCAATCTAATGCTGACCGCAGAAAATAAAGCCGCGGTTACGTCGTCGCTGGCCAACATCAAGGAGCTCACGGCGGGTCTGAACCAGCGCATGAAGGATCTGGACAAGACGCTGGTGACGTTCAACGCCGCTGCGACCGAGGTCGGTCGTGCCGGAACCAAATTTGCGCAGGTCGCAGAAACGACCGGCAGCCAGATCGCACCTGCGATCAAACAAGCCGATCAAACACTGCGAGACGTTTCAACCGCTGCGTTCGCGCTGGAGAAGCAGACATCGGCGCTCGCGAGTACGTTTGCAGATGTGGCCTCATCGACCGATGAACAGTTGACAGTGGCTGTCACCGAGCTACGGAGCGCGATTGAAGCGATGACGCGCCTGCTCGATCAGCTGCGTGATCCGCGCGCTGCGTTGCTCGGTCCCGGCAAGACACAGCGAGGCCCGGGTGAATAACATGACGTTCCGCTGGGTGCGTCTGCTGGGTGCGTCTGCTGTCGCGTCGCTGATCGGCGGATGCATCAGCGTCGGCCTGGGCGGCGAAGGAACCGCGCTGGCGCAGTACCGGCTCGAAGACGTCTCACCGAAGGTGCAGACGCGGGCGACTCCGCTTGATCGCCGCCTGCTGATCTCGACCCTGCCGTCGGAGACGATCGGCGACACGTACTCGATGGCGTACACCAAAGCCGCGCAGCAACGCCAGTTCTATCAGTTCGCAAGCTGGACCGATCGCCCGTCGGCGCGCATCGTACAGTTGCTCAGCGAGCGCATCGAAGCGCGCGGCGTGTTCGATTCGGTGTCGCGGATCGGCGGCGGTATCGGCGGCGGATTGATTTTGAATGTTGGAGTCAACGAGTTCGTTCACGACGTTCGCACCGGCACCGCGCGCATCGAAGTCACCGCCGAGCTGATCGAGCGGCGCGGGCGGGACCTGGTCGAGCGCAAACGCTTTACCGCATCGGCGCCGGTGGCCGAAGAGAATGCGCCGGCGGCGGTCGCCGCGTGGAGCCGTGCGCTGACGACGCTCCTCGACGAACTCGTCCCGTGGCTCGAGAAGACCGTCGAGGCGCTGCCACCGCCGGAGCCACGGCCTCCACGCCCCGGCAAGAGCTAGTGCGCGATCCGCAAAAGCCATCGTCGGCGCGCAATGTTCTGGGGGGTGAACTGACGGGATGCTGCGACTCGCCCGCCACCGGTTTTTATCGCGACGGCTACTGCCACACCGGCCCGCAGGATGTCGGCTCGCACACCGTGTGCGCCAAAGTCACGCGTGAGTTTCTCGATTTCTCAGTGCAACGCGGCAACGACCTCGTCACGGCGCATCCTGAATTTGATTTTCCGGGTTTAAGTCCAGGTGATCGATGGTGCGTTTGCGTTGCTCGCTGGAAAGAAGCGTTCGACGCTGGCGCGGCGCCGCAAGTATTTCTGACAGCCACGCACGAAAAGGCGCTCGAAGTCGTGACGCTCGATCAGTTAAAGCAGCACGCCGCCGATCTTCAGTAGAAAGTCACTCAGCGGCTCTGTGCATCACCAACTGTCGCAACGCCCGTGCGTCATCCAGCGCGTGATGCCTGCGCAAGCCGAGCTGCTTGGTTGCTTCATCGATCGCCTCGTACGAAATCGGCACGCGCTTCCAGTCGATCCCGGTGGGCAAGTCCTCGTGGCCGAGCAGTTCGGTCAGTGCCCAGCGATCGTAGCCGGAGTCGCTGACTATGGTGGTGGGTGCACGGCCCGCGCGCTCATCGAGCCACGCGGAGAACGCCTCGGCCGCCATCGGCAGCGGCACCGCGTCACCGTCGAGCAACGGTACGACGATCTCTTTGACGAAGTCGCTTGCTCGCTCGAGGTTCCAGCCTTTGACTTCGCAGTAAAACGCAGTCGAATCGGTCGCGACCGCACCGATGCTGATTAACTCCGGCGCCTGCAGGCTCGTGAACTCGCTGTCGATAAAAACGTAGACGCGACCCGGCTCGGGCACCAGCGTCGCCGACGGCACCGGCAGGATGCGAAACAGCAGCACTTCGTCGGCGTAGTCCCCGGGGGGAAGATGCAGCTTCTCGATCACCTCGGCCGTCGGCAAATCGGTTTCACGAAATCCGGCGCGCCGCATGGCACGCAGCGCGCGAACGTTGCGCCGTGACGGGCGCACCAGGAAGCGGTTGATGCCATAGTTCGCCTGCATCCAGTCGGCGAGCAGCACCAGTCCTTCCGAGCCGAGGCCGCGGCCGGTCCAGCGTCGCTCTGACAACCAGATGTCAAGCTCGACCACGTCATTCAACAGATCGATCGGGCCGTGCGAGACGCAACCGATTTCTTCGCCACCGGCCATGACCACGAACATGCGTCCCGCGAACGGTCGCGTGCCTTCGAAATACGCGTTGACGTATTCCGATGAAAATTCGTCGAGCGACGGCACCGCGCGCTCGGGATAAAACGGCCCGCCCATCGTGTTTGACGCTAGATCGGATTGCGTCAGCCACTCGTAAACGCGCGGACGATCGAGCAGCCGCGCGCGGCGCAGCGACAGACGTGAGCCCACCGCGATCGTCACGCGCTCGATCCCGTGCGCAGCAGATGATGATGAATCGGCTCGAGCATCGCGGCGCCCAGGCGTGCACTGCGGCTTCCGCTCCAACCCTGGCGCTCATCGGGCGCATTGGCGTTGTCCTTGAACGGCATTTCGAGCGTCAATGACAAGCAGCCGAAAGTGTGACCCGCGTACTTCGACGCCAGCTTCAGCACGTCATCCTTGTACTTGCTGGCGTGATATCCGTGCTCACTTTGAAAATCCGCACTCGCCGCACGGAAGTCGGCAGAAAATGCGTCCTGCTCAGCGGCCTGCCGCGCGGAGAAATTGGGCAGCATCTCGCAGCCCGCGACAAACACGTACGGCAGGTTCTCATCGCCGTGAATGTCGAAGAACGCATCGCAGCCCGTAGCGTGCATCGCATCGCGCACGCATTTGACTTCGGGGCTTACCTCGATCGACGGTGCAAGCCATTCGCGATTCAAATTGGCGCCCGCCGCGTTGGTTCGCAGGTTGCCGAGCACGGAGCCGTCGGGGTTCATGTTGGGAATGATGTGGAAAGTCGCCATGCGGCGCAGTTCTGGTACTAATCCTTCGTCTTCACCAAGCAAGCGCTGCAGCAGGCCTTCAACGAACCACTCCGCCATCGTTTCGCCGGGGTGCTGCCGCGCGATGATCCACACCGGCCGACCATCGCCCACCACAACTGCATCAACGTCTCGTCCCTGAATGCTGGCACCCAGCCGCTTTACCCGCGCACCGCTTGAAATGCAGTCTGCCAACAGGGTCAGATGACGTTCCCACGAATACGGCTCGAAATAAGCGATATACGTTGGCCCGGGTGCCGGCGGTACATCGATTGTCAGAATTTGCCCGTCATAGCGTGTAGGGATTCGTTCCCAGTCGCGACGATTCCAGCTTGCGACCGCGCGGTAGTCACGCCAGCCGTTCGGATACGTCGTCGCACCCGCGTTGACGATGCGCAGCTCGGCGCCGGATGCTTCCGTGCCGCTGACGCGAAAGTGGAACCACTGCAGGAACTCGCTCGGCCGGCCGTCGGCCGCGATGTCATGCCGTATCGCGAGATCAGCGCGCGCGCCTTTGCACGAAATGACTTCAATGGCGCCGCTATCGAAACCGCTGCTGATGTGCATCGCCATCAAACGATGCGGCAGGCCTCGTCGAAATCGAACCGTGGCGAGCGCGGGAAAAGCTTGGTTGCATCGCCATGGCCCAGGCTGCAAACGAAGTTCACCTTGAATTCTCCATCGGGAAAGAACGCGGCGTTCAGCTTGTCTGCATCGAAGCCCGACATCGGCCCGCAATCCAGGCCCAGCCCGCGCGCGGCGATAATGAAATACCCACCCTGAAGCGAGCTGTTGCGCAACGCCGTTTCGCTGATGTCGGGCTTGCCGGCAAACCACGAACGCGCTGTCAGATTATGCGGAAACAGCCGTGGCAATTGTTCGTAGAACTCGAGGTCCATCGCCAGGATCGCGGTCACCGGTGCAATGCGTGTCTTGGCTTGGTTGCCTTGGTCCATGCACGCCACGAGTCGCTCCTTCTCGGCGGGCGACTGCACGAAGACGATGCGCAGCGGTGAGCAGTTGGCGCTCGTCGGACCGAACTTCATCACGTTCCAGATCTCTCGCAGCGTTGCCTCCGGCACGGGAATCGGCAGCCAGACGTTGTGCGTCCGCGCCTGGCGGAAAATCAAATCGAACCCGTCATCATCGAGTTGTGTTAGTTGGGTGCTTGCCATGTCCCACCAGTGCGGGTGAAAGCGCAAAAGTATAGTTATCGCTAGTTATGCGCCCGATCCGCTCCGACAGCAAACTACCGCGCGTAGGCACCACGATTTTCACCGTGATGTCACAGCTCGCCGCGAAGCACGGCGCAGTCAACCTCGGCCAGGGCTTTCCCGATTTCGATTGCGACCCGCGATTGCAGCAGCGTCTGACCGACGCCATGCGCGCCGCTCACAACCAATACGCGCCGATGATCGGTGTGCCGGCGCTGCGAGAAGCGATTGCCCGCAAGAATCAGGCGCTGTACAGGCATCAATACGACGCCGATACGGAAATCACCGTCACCGCCGGTGCGACGCAGGCATTGATGTGCACGATTCTCGCGCTGGTAAATACCGGCGACGAAGTGATCGTGCTCGAGCCCGCGTATGACAGCTACGTGCCGGCGATCGTGCTGGCCGGCGGCAAACCAGTCTTCGTGCCGCTCAACCACGCGCGCGGCTATGCGCCGGATTGGGAGCGCGTGCGCAACGCGGTCACGTCGCGGACTCGCCTTATCCTGATTAACTTTCCGCACAACCCAACCGGCCGTGTATTACGTGATGAAGATCTTGCGGCGCTTGAGCAGATCGTCGAGCAAACAGATGTGCTGCTCGTATCCGATGAGGTGTACGAACACGTCGTGTTTGACGGCCAACCCCACCGCTCACTGATGCGCTTACCCGCGCTGGCCGCGCGCAGCGTGGTCATCTCGAGTTTCGGCAAGACGTTTCACACGACCGGATGGAAAGTCGGCTACGCGTGCGCCCCGGCTTCCATCACCGCTGAGATTCGCAAGGTGCATCAGTTCATGGTCTTCGCCGTCAATACACCGGCGCAACATGCGATTGCCGAATATCTGGCAGACCCGCAGCCCTACCTCGACCTGCCGAGCTTTTATCAGGCCAAGCGCGACCTCTTCCTCTCCGGTCTGGCCAAGACGCCGTTCCAAGCCCTGCCCTGCGACGGCACGTACTTCGTGCTGGCCGACTACTCACAGATTTCCGATCTCACCGAAGCCGAGTTCGCCAAGAAGCTTGTGGCAGAGTGCGGCGTCGCGTCGATTCCGGTGTCGGTGTTCTATGACGCGCCCGTCGAACACCGCGTCGTGCGTTTCTGCTTTGCCAAGAGGGACAGCACGCTGCAGGAGGCGCTTGCGCGTCTATCCCGGGGTTGGGTAGGCCCCGCCGGACGGAGCGGGCAAAGTGTTTGCTAGCGCTTTGTCTCACCGAAGCGGCCAGCGGAGATGCGAGATGCCCGACAAAGCGACACTGGAACGCGCCAAGAAAGACAAACGCGAAGGCAAGGCGCCGAGCACGCAAGCCGGCGAGTTCGTGCGCGAGGAGATCGAGCACATACGCGAAGGCAAGCACGGAGGGCGCTCCGCCAAGCAGGCGATTGCGATCGGGCTATCGAAAGCGCGGCGTGCCGGCGTCGATCTGCCGCCACCCAAGAAAGGGACTACTTCGGAGGAAACGCGCCGCAGCGCCGCCAGCGCTTATCGCGCCGGGCAAAATGGCGACGATAAGGTTTCGCGCACCCGGTCACGCGCAGCCACAAAAGCGCTTAAACACGAAGGTCAAGCGGCTGTCTCGAAAGGAGCGCTATCCAAACAGGCGCGTGCATCAGCGGCCAAGAGAACCGCATCCGACCGATCCGCGGCGGCGCGCAAAGCCGCGCGCACACGTGCGCGCAACAACTAAGGGACGATATGGCGAAGTGCGATGCGTGTGGAAACGAATACGACAAGTCGTTCGAAGTGAGCAAGGGCGGGCGAACCTATATCTTCGACAGCTTCGAATGCGCGATTCATCGGCTGGCGCCGACCTGTGAGCACTGCGGTGTGCGCATCATCGGCCACGGGCTGGAGAAAGACGGCCGGATGTTCTGCTGCGACCACTGCGCCGAACACAAAGGCGTCACGGAACTGCGTGATCGGGCGTGAACGGTCGCGGCGAAGCTTGTATGTCTGCACCCGCGCACAAGCCTTCGACAAACCGTGAGGTTCGGCGATCAGCGCAAAGCCGAGGTGCTCAATCGCTCGGCAAGGTCCTGCATTTCCTCTTGAGCCTGCACTATCTCGAGGAGCGATAAAGCCGCCCGGCGCCGAAGCTGCTCGCGGGCGGCGCCGTCCCAGGTCGTAAGGCTCCAATCGATTGCACCTTCACTCTCCGGCATCGGAAAGCGATACAAACCGAACTGCAACAGCACCGAGCGGCTTGACGAAGTCAAAGTGCTCCAAGACGAAGATGTCGGTTGACGCGCAACGAGGCATCTTTACTCTACAAATCGAGATGCAGTCGGCCTGTTGCTATTGAACGAAGAAAAAGTACGCAAACAAGATGCTCATTCCCGCTGCCACCACCAGAACGCCTAACCTGAGATAGCGTGCGCGGTCTGCGCCGGCAGGACGGTCGTAGACGCCGACCTTCTTGCGGTTCTGTTCCGAGTTGTTTGGGCTATCGGCCATGAATCGGGCGAGGCATTGCGCCTCGCCCTTCTACGCTAGGCGTTTAACGGCCATCACGGTCGGAATCGCCCGGAACTGCGCGCTCGACCGCATTCGATGTGCGCTCCCAGCCGCGACGCACCGCGGATTTGAAGCGCTCCCAGCCGCCATTCGGATTGCTCAACTCCCAGTCGCGGCGCGCATCGGACTCGATGTCGGACCAGCCGCGACCGCGATAGCGAGCATTGCTGCCCAGCTCGCCGCCGTATCGATACGCCGGCTCGTAGTCCTCGTAGGGTTCCCCGGCCGAGCTCAGCGTGTCGCGATGATGCGTGCGGAAGTCTGCGTCGTCATCGTTCGTCCAGCTCGACGATGTCGATGTGATCGACATACCCGACGCCGTCGTCACTGCGCCCATCTGCGATGCGACGCCCAGATTTTGGTCAGACATCGCGCCAAGCGAGCCGCCGGGGTTGCTGCGCCGGCTGCCGCGCTCGCGCTCGACTTGATCGACGCTGTACGGCGTAGCGGCCGGATCGTGACGCGTCCAGCCCTGCTCTTTCCACTGTTCCACGCGGCGCTCTATATCCACGGCGCCATGACCGCGCATTGCGGTGGCCGCTTCTTCGGCGCGCGCGTCGTCGGCGCGTACTGTTACGAGCGCACCACCACGCCGCACGGATTCGGCGTAGTACTGAGCGTCATCTTCGGACACGCCCACGCCGGTCAGGCCGCCGATCAAACCGCCGGCGACCGCGCC
>JBGSWX010000229.1:0-2562 GCA_041751695.1 Burkholderiaceae bacterium
GCCCGCGTGATCGCCGACGATGGTGACACCCAAAATCTTGTCGCTGCCGGGAGCGGTCAGCACCTTGACGAAACCGTCGGCTTCACCGTCAGCGATCGCGCGGTCCAGATCGTCGATGCCGTACACGGTCTTGGTGTAGGCGATCTTCTTTTCGATCGCTTCCTGCTCATTCAAACCGACCCTCGCGACCTCTGGATCGGTGAACGTCGCCCACGGAATCACGCGGTAATCGGCCTTGAATTTCTTGAACGCGCCGAACATCGCATTCACGGCCGCGTACCACGCCTGATGCGACGCGGTGTGCGTGAATTGATACGGCCCGGCGACGTCACCGCACGCGTAGATATTCGGATAAAGCGTTTGCAGAGTGTCGTCGGTCTCGACGGTTTTCTGCTGAGTGACCTTGATTCCGAGTTCTTCGAGGCCGTAGCCGCTGGTGTTTGCCACGCGGCCGACGGCGACCAGCACCTGATCGAATTCGATCGTGACCCGCTTGCCTTCGTGTTCGGCGATTAGGCAGCGCACGCCGTCACTCATCTGAAAGCGCATGGCCTTGTGCCCGAGCTTGACGTCGATGCCTTCGGCGACGAAGCGATCGCGGACTCGCTGCGACACTTCGGGGTCTTCGCGCACCATCAATCGCGGCAGCATTTCAATCTGCGTCACCTTGCTGCCGAGACGGGCAAACGCCTGCGTCAATTCACATCCGATCGGGCCGCCGCCGAGCACGATCAGACGCGGCGGCTGTTCGCGCAGATTCCACACCGTATCCGACGTCAGGTAGCCGACCTGATCGAGGCCGGGAATCGGCGGTACGAATGGCCGTGCGCCGGCGGCGATCGCGATCGACTTCGTCGTCAATGTCTTGCGGCCGTCGGCGGTATCGACTTCGACCGTCCACGGCGACGTAATCTTGGCGGTGCCGGCGATACAGTCGACGCCCAATGCCTCGTAGCGCTCGACCGAATCATGCGGCTCCACTTCTTTGACGACGCGTGACACGCGCTCCATCACGTCGGCGAATTTGAATTTGGCGCTCGCCTGATCGATGCCGAACTCGCGCGAGCGTGCAATGTGCGACAGAAGCTTTGCCGAGCGAATCAGCGCCTTTGACGGCACGCAGCCGGTGTTCAGGCAGTCGCCGCCCATCTTGTGCTTTTCTATCAGAGCCACTTTTGCCTTGGTCGCCGCCGCGATGTAGGCCGACACCAGACCCGCCGAACCTGCGCCGATCACGACCAGGTTGTATTCGTAGGACGCGGGCCGCTTGTCTTTCCATTTCGCATACACCTTGCGCGCCTTGATCGCATCGAGCACCTTCTTCGCCACGAGCGGGAAGATGCCGAGCAACGCGAACGCAATCAACAGCCCGGCCGAAATGCGAAATTCGCCGAGCTTGGTGCCCGCGTAAACATAGACGATGGTGCCCGCAAACATGCCGAGCTGGCTCACCCAGTAGAACGTCCACGTGCGGATCTTCGTCAGTCCCATGACCAGATTGACAACGAAGAACGGGAACAGTGGAACCAGCCGCAGCGCAAACAGATAAAACGCGCCTTCTTTTTCGACGCCGGCATTGACCGGCGCAAGGCGATCGCCGAATTTTTTCTGCACCCAGTCGCGCAGCAACAACCGCGAAGCAAGGAAGGCGAGCGTGGCGCCGATCGCAGAAGCAAACGAAACAAGAGCAGTGCCGACGACCAAGCCGAAGACTGCGCCGCCGACTAGCGTCAGGATCGTCGCGCCCGGAATCGACAGCGCCGCCATCGCAATGTAGGCGGCCAAAAAAATCGCAGCAGTCTGCCAGGGGTGCTCGGCGTAATACGCGTCGATCCTCGCGCGCTGTGCCTGGAAGAACTCAAGCGACACGTATTGCTTGAGGTCGAAGATAAAAAACGCAGCGATGGCTGCGACCAGTACAAGTGCGATTAGCAGACGAGTCTTGTTCACGATCGTTCCCCGGATTCTTCGATGCTTGTGCCCCTTGCGCAGCGCCGTTATGTCGAACCGGCCGGAGAAATTCTTACGCGGCCACGGCGAGACATTCGCGCACAGGTGCGCGGCCCAATGCCTCGTCGATCGAAAAATCGGGTCCGTTGACGATGCGTTGACGATACGAAACATACGCTGCCGAGGTTTCGGGCCATAGCCGCTCGAACTCTTCATCCCACGCGCTTACATCGAATCGCACCGCCAGTGCATCTACATAAACGCCTGCAGCGTCCGCACCGTAATGGCGCGCGGACGCAAGTGCAGGCGGGGTCGGGGTCGTTGCGAGGCGCGTAATCAAACCATTGCGTGTCTTTCTGAAGTTGGGCATGCCGGCCGCGCCGTTATTGATAACGAAGCGCTCGCCGAGCGGGGTGTCGAACACCTTCAGCGCGGGCAGACACGTGTGCGTCGATGCAAACCCATCGACGGCTCCTTGTTCGAACAGCGCGTTCAATGAAGGCTCGCGCTCCGCGTTGTGCAACGAATCGTGCGCGAAGCGCCACCCGGCCAACGCCCAACCGTCGCCGTGCACGATGCCGATGCGTGAGCCGCCGACTTCCGCTACCAGGT
>JBGSWX010000230.1:0-9009 GCA_041751695.1 Burkholderiaceae bacterium
ATCACGCGCACGTGACGCGCGACACCGCCGACATCGCGCAGCGTCATGCGCTCGTCAAACACGGCGCCGGCGCGTAGGAATTCCTTGTAGACGCCGTTGATGCGCGCGCGCTCGGATTCGGTCAGCAGGTAGCCCAGCGGAAAGCCGGTCGGGTCGCTGGTCAACAGCCGATCGGCCGGCGGCGGAAATTCGCGCGGCAGCACCAATTGCCCGCGCTCGTCGCGATACCACGGCAACCCCTGCATGCCGCCCATCCATTCGGCAAAGCGGCGCGCGTCCTCGAGCAAGCGCGTCGGGCCGAACGGCTCGTGCGCAGCCTTGGTGAGCGCAATCACGATCACCGAGGATTCGCGGCCGGGCTCCATGAAACGCACGCGGCCATTCCACAACACGCCATCGAACGTTCGGCCCACCGGCCTCATCTCGACGGCGACGCTCGACTTCGAAGGATGCTTGACCGGGTCGAGCGCGTCGGGGGGATCCGCTATCAGGCATTCGACGACCAGATTGCCGACGATGGCGTGCTCGCCGCGGCCGAGAAACTCGCACGCCGAACGATTGATTTCGACCACGCGGTCGTTGCGCACGACGATCACCGGCGTGGGTATCGCGTGAATCGCGGCCTGCCATCCGAAGCGGGTCAGGTTGCTGGCCATCGTGTGCTGCGCGCCGCGCTCGGCGTGACGCGCCATCGGTTGCTGCCGGCCGATCCACCAAGCCGCCAGCAGCCAGAGCGGAAAGCCGATCACGAATGCCGGCATGTCGCCCTGCGCGCGCAGCGCCCCAATGGCGAAGATGCCGACCCACGCCAGCACGTACACCGTCCAGATGCGCGGCCAACCACCGTAACTGAGGGCAGCCAGCAACACCGCACCGGCCGCTGCATACGCGCCCGGGCCGGCGAGGAACGCCGGTGCGTCGGGCACCAAGGCGAACATCAGTGCCCACAGGGTGACGTCGGCAGCCGCGCTCGCCATATAAATCGTGCCGCCACGTGTTTCTGCCAACACCGGCCCGCGCGAGGCGGCGTACTCGGTGGCAATCAGGAAACGAATGGCTGCATTGACGCCGTAGAGGGTCAGCCACGCGAACGCCAGCACACTGGCGCCCGCACGCATCGAAGCAAACGCCGCCACCAGCCCGATCAACAGCAGCGCCGGCAGCAGCCGCCGCTCTGCGGCAAACGCCACCCGAAGGTCGAACTGGTCGTGGGGCGCCTTGCGCGCCGCCGCTATCCCCTGCGTATCGTTGGCTGCTTCGCTCGACTGCATAAAGATCCGAGGTTTCCCCGCGCGCGCTGGTCGCAACGAGGTGGACCCGACATCCTAGCGGCCAGCGGCCCGGATGAGCAATCACCGGCTGTCGGCGCATGGCGCCATTGGGCACACGGTAACCCGGAAGGATGCGACTCAGTATTGGCGCGCGAGCGCAGATGCGAGGTTGGCCGCCGCATTCCGGCGCAGCACTCACTTACTTGCAGGCTCCTTGCAGCGATCCTGCAACTCGGTTGCCGCCCTACTGCAGCCGCACGTTGTCCTTGGCCGCCTGGGTCTTGACGACGGTTCCGACCTCCCCGGCAAACTGGTAGCCGTTCTTGCCGGCCGCCTTGGCGGCGTACATCGCATTGTCGGCCGACGACAACAGCGACTCGAAATCGTGGCCGTCGGCGGGGAAAAGAGCGATGCCCACGCTCGCGTGCATCTTCACCGTGCGGCCCGGGACCTCGACATTCTCGCTGGCGGCGGCAATCAGCTTTTCGGCCACTACCACGGCAATCGACGGCTCGTCGATCTCCGGCAGCAGCACGACGAACTCGTCACCGCCGGTACGCGCCACCACGTCGTAGTCACGCAGCACGCTCGACAGCCGTTGTGCCACGCGCCGCAACAGCGCATCGCCGTAAGCGTGGCCGAACAAATCGTTGATGTCCTTGAAGCCGTCCAGGTCGAGTACCAGGACAGACGCCAGGCGCCTTTGCCGCAGCGCCACTGAGAGCAATCGCCGCGCGTGTTCCATCAGCAGGCGCCGGTTCGGCAATCCGGTGAGCTCGTCGTGATTGGCGTGATGCCACGCGAGTTCTTCGCGCTTTTTGAGCGCCGAAATGTCGGTCAGCACCAGGATGCGCGAATTCGCCTCGCCCGCCTGGCGCGATGTCAGCTGGCACCAGATCGTGCGTCCATCGTGCGCGCGCAGCATCACTTCATGAACCGCGGCGTCGCCTTTGACGCTGGCGGCGCTGGTGCCGTGTTCGATTGTTTCCCAATCGCCGCGATTGGCGAGGATGTCACTCACCGGTTGGCCGATCAGCGCCTCGCGCGAAACTCCGAGCATGCGCGCGAGCGCACCGTTGGGTCCTTCGATCCGCCCGCGCCGAACGAACGCAATCCCCTCGCCCGCAGCGTCGAATACCGCTTCCTGATTACGGAGCGCGATGTTGAGCTCGCGCTCGCGCTGCTTCAAGCCAGTGATGTCGCTGCAGATGCCGGTGACCGATTCGATCTCGCCCGCATCGTTGAGCATCGGCAATGCGCTGATATTCACGTACAACGGCTCGGCGCGCTTGGTGCGGTGTATCGCCTCCATGTCGAATACCGAACGGCCGTGCATCACCGGCGAAAAGCGTCGCAGGAACTCGCGCCGCGTGAAGCCCGGCGCGTTGAAGTCCCACACGAAGCGGCCGATCATCTCGCGCGGGTCGTAGCCATATAAGTCACGGCACGCTCGGTCGGAGACAAACGTCAGGCGGGCGTTGCGGTCGCAGATCCAGATCAGCGACGGCGACGCTTCCACCAGCGCGCGATAGCGGCGCTCGCTCTCGGTCAGTTTGTGCTGCGCGGCGCGGCGCTCGGAATCATCGACGATCGAAAATACGAGCCGCGTGGTGCGGCCACTGCTGCCGCGCACCGATTCACCGCGCAGAACGACCCACACGTAGCTGCCGTCGGCTTTCTGCATCCGGCACTCTTCACGCAGCGCCGCTCCGTGGTCGATGTGCCGGCGGCGTGCCGCGCGAACGCGGTCACGATCGTCCGGATGCAGCGATTCCGAGAAGCGGTACTCCTGCATGAACGCGTCGCGATCGGAGTAGCCGAGTATCTGGACATAGCGCATCGAAAACGTCCGCTCGCCGGTAAGCACGTTGGTATCTGCGACGCCGGCATCGATCGCGTCGAGCGCCATGCGCAGCTGCTCGCGGCTGCGGTTGAGTTCCGCGTTGGCTTGTTCCTGCGCCTTTGCCGAACTGTTGGCGCGTGTGCGCATCGCGACGTTGTTCGACAGCGCCTTGCGCAGCAACACGAAGGCAGCCACAGCGCCGATTATTGTCAGCGCCCACGCCAGCATTGCGATATCGCGCAGCGGCAGATCGCGCGACATCATGAAAGTCAGCTGCGCAAACCCCAGCGGCACGGCAAACGCGATCCACGGCATGCCCGCCGGCGCAAACGCCAGCAGCGTTCCGAGTAGCACCGCGATCGTCAGCACGAGCTGCAGCACCCCTCCGGATACGTTGACCGCCGGCAGTATCACCAGCGCAAGCGCCCAAACCGTGCCCTCGACCGCTGCGAGCGCGCCGTATGCCTGTGCTGAGCGCGGCAACCGGTTTGAATGTGCCGACATCCAGGTCGACAGCCGCTGGCAATACCAGGCGCGCGTGAGCACGACGGCGGCCAGTACCGACCACCAGATCAGCGCCGCGGGCAGCCGATCCTCGCCCCACAGAATGAGCACGACCAGCAGACCGAACGCCAGATTGCCGAACCACGTCGTGCGCCCGAGGTTGATCGACAGCTTGAACAGTTCGGCGGTGACGGCGGCTTTGGCCAAGATGGGAAGGCGGTGTGGATAGGGCGGCGCTATACGCATAATCGGCGCATGAGTGCTTCGCATGAACCGACAAAAGCGGGACAGATCGGCCCGAATCCAAGCCACCCAAGTCCCGCGAAGCCCTATCGCGGCCGTTTCGCGCCTTCACCGACTGGGCCACTGCACGCGGGATCGCTCGCCACCGCGCTGGCAAGCTGGCTCGACGCGCGCGCGGCCAACGGCACGTGGATCATTCGCATCGAGGATCTGGATCCGCCCAGAGTCGTGCACGGCGCCGCCGAACATATTCTCGAAACGTTGGCGCAATGCGGGCTCGAGTCCGATGAGCCCGTCGTATTTCAAAGCACGCGCCGCGAGTTCTACGAGGCCGCATTCGCTCACTTGCAAGCCGCCGGATTGATCTACGGTTGCGCCTGCTCGCGCAAAGATGTCGACGCCGCGATCGAAGCGCAGGCGGCTCGGCCGTCCGGCGTGTATCCCGGCACGTGCGCTGGCGGCGCAGCGAAAGACAAACCGATTCGCGCGTATCGAGTGCGGGTGCCTGATGAAGAGGTCTCTTTCGTCGACCGCGCATGCGGTGCGTACTCGCAGCACCTGCTGCGCGATGTCGGCGACTTCGTCGTCAGGCGCGCCGATGGCTTGTGGGCTTATCAGCTCGCTGTGGTCGTCGACGATGCCGCTCAGGCAATCACAGACGTCGTGCGCGGCGTCGATCTACTTGATAACACGCCACGGCAGATTTATTTGCAGCATGCACTCGAATTGCCGACGCCGCGCTATCTGCATGCTCCGCTCGTACTCAATGCGGCCAACGAAAAGTTGTCGAAGCAAGCCGGCGCGATACCGCTCGATATGGAGTCGCCGAATCGGGAGCTGCAGCGGGCTGCGCAGCACCTCGAGCTTGGCACAATCGAAGCGGCGTCGGTCGACGCGTTTCTGAGCCAAGCAAGCGGGCTTTGGCGCGACAAAGAAAGGGCGCGTTAAAACACGCGCAGTTGGACGCGCTGTCAGGCCTTTCTTCAGTCGTTCCTGAATGATGGTTCGGGCCGACTCGGTCACGCAGTCGTACCCTCGCTCACGTAGCGCTCCAATAACTGTCGTCTTGCCGGACCCAGGTCCCCCCGTTAGCGCAATCAATGGCATGGATGCCTGCTTGGCGTCAATTGTGGGACAGCTATTTGCGGTCGAAGTAGGATCACACGATGACAGAGATCTCCGACGATGCGAAGCGCAATCGCGAGGGTTGGACGCAGACCAATACCGATTTCACGGACGCGCAGGCGAGCAAGAGCTGGGCGGCCGCTGAGATCACTTGGGGCGTGTTTGGCGTGCCCGAGGAATCGCTTAATACACTCGGTGACGTCAACGGCCTCGACGTGATCGAGCTCGGTTGTGGCACCGCCTACGTTTCTGCATGGCTGGCGAGGCGCGGTGCGCGTCCGGTCGGTGTCGACGTAACTCCAGCGCAGCTCGCGACGGCTCGCCGCTGTCAGACGGAATTCGCGATCGAGTTTCCGCTGATTGAGGCGAGTGCCGATAACGTCCCGCTCCCGTCTGAGAGCTTCGACCTCGCCGTCTCCGAGTACGGCGCGAGCATCTGGTGCAACCCGCACCTCTGGATACCGGAGGCGCATCGACTACTGCGACCCGGTGGACGGCTCTGGTTTCTTCGCAACAGCACCCTCGCGATTCTGTGCGCAACGGATGAAGGCCCGTCGGCTGAAACGCTGCAGCGGCCGCAGCGCGGGCTGGGGCGCCTCGAGTGGCCGGACGAAGACGGAGTGGAGTGGCAGCTTCCACACGGCGAGTTGTTCCGCCTCCTGCGCCGCACAGGCTTCGATGTCGTCGATCTCGTCGAGCTCTACCCGCCTGGTGACGCCGTTGCCCACTCCTACTACGTCACGCCCTCTGTCGACTGGTCACGCAAATGGCCGAGCGAGGAGATTTGGGTCGCCGAGAAGTCTCGTTCGCAGTCCGCTGTCCCTCCAAATGGGCGACTGACGTAGATGTCCGCTGATGGCCGAATTTCGCCACGTGCTCCACCCTTAGGCGCAGTGATCGCACCTTAATGCACTCGAAGCCGGCTCCCTATCTACTCGCTAGCGTCGCAGCTAAGATTCTTATGACTAGTGAACTCGTCGAGATAAGGCGATGCCCGAGCCCGCGGTGTTAAAAACGTTTCCGCAAGTAGACCATCACCAAGCCACAGGCGAACTTGCAAAGATTTATGAAGACATCCACTGCACACTCCGCTTGCCATGGGTGGCATTCGCGATCCGCGTGCTGTCGCAGTTCCCGCACTTTGTTCCTGCGGCTTGGTCCGCACTCAAGCCGCACATGTCCACACGCTACGCAGAGCAGGGAGCGGATCTCATCCGGCGGGCTGCGATTGTTGCCGGAGCAGCCCCGCCCAATCCGCAGACGAAGCTAATAGGTAGGGGGTGGACAACTGAAAAGTTCGCAGAGCTGCAGAAAGTGTTGAATTGTCTCAACTATGGAAATGCAAAGTACCTGCTGCTCATCACGGCTTGGAATGAAGCATGGAACGATCGCGATGCGGGCGGGCTCAATAGCGGTCCGAAGGGGCGCGACGCCGAAGTCCTGCCCTACGGTCTACCCGAAGGCATTGAGAAGTTGCATCTCATTGATCCCGACGAAGCAACCCCAGCGGTGCAGGCGCTGATGCGGCGAGTTCGGGATAGCTTCCTTCACCACGCACCGGCGAGCGACTATCGGGTGCTGGCGGCGTGGCCCGATTACTTCGAGATAGCCATTGAAGATGTACTGGAGCCGGTGGCATTAACCGCGCAATTTGACGAAGCCGCTCGAAAAATCCGGCGCATTGCGCGAGAGCACATACACGGTTTTTCCGGCCGGGCTGGCGTCAGCTGGCATTCCCTAGAAAGCAAGCTGAGTCCGACAGAGATCGCCGGGATCACGGGCTTGCTGTTTCTTTACAACCGCTTCATTGCAGATATCACGATTGCAGTGATTCGCCTCCAGCAGGCCTTCGAAGGCGCTGAATCAGCAACGAAGAATAAGTTTCTAAGTTAGACAGACAGGTTTGCAGCTAGCACACCGCCGCCACCACGCTCGCCACGGCCGCCGTCAGCTTCTTCGCATAAGGCACGTGCAGAAACTCGTTCGGCCCGTGGGCGTTCGAATGCGGGCCGAGCACGCCGGTGATGAAGAACTGCGCGCGTGGAAAGCGTTCGCCGAGCATGTTCATGAACGGGATCGTGCCGCCCTCGCCGACCCACGCCACTTCGCGGCCGTATGACTGCATCGACGCCTTGGCCAATGCGTCCTTAAGCCAGTTCGCCGTGTTCGGTGCGTTCCATCCGGTGGCACCCCAGTCGGCATCGAACGAAACCTTTGCGTTGTACGGCGGGTTCTCGGTGAGCGCCTTGCGCATCGCCCAAGTAGCTTTCTCGCCATCGACCGTCGGCGGAATGCGCATGCTGAGCTTGAATGTTGTCATCGGGCGCAGCACGTTGCCGGCTGAATCGATGCTCGGAAAACCGGCGGCGCCTGTGACCGCCAGCGCGGGGCGCCACGTGCGATTCAAGATTCCTTCGACCGGATCGGTCGTGACCGGCATCGCATGCAGGTGGCCACCGGCGCCGTGCGTGCAACTGACCCACGGAAATTCTTTCCATACTTCGTCGCCGAGGATTTCGCCTGCCGTGTGCGCTTGCTGGACGCGTTCGGCAGGAATGTCGGCGTGCAACTCAGACAACAGCACCTTGCCGGTCGCCGGATCATCGAGCCGATTCAGCAACTGGCGCGCGATGCGAAACGATGAAGGCACGATGCCGCTCGCATGGCCTGAGTGCACACCTTCCGACAGAATCTCGACGGTCAGCGTGCCGCCGACCAAGCCGCGCAGCGACGTCGTCACCCACAGTTGGTCGTAGTTGCGGCAACCCGAATCGAGCCCGACCACCAGCTGCACGTCGCCAAAGCGCGGTGCGAGCAGCGTCAAGTATTCGGGCAGATCGGGACTGCCGCTCTCTTCGCACGTTTCGATGATGCCAACGCAGCGCGGCCGCGCGACGCCCTGCGCGTCGAGCGCCGCGATCGTCGTCAGGGCGGCGTAAATCGCATAACCATCGTCAGCGCTGCCGCGGCCGTACAGCTTGCCGTCTTCATAGACCGGCTTCCACGGGCCGAGGTCGTCGCGCCAGCCGACCATCTCGGGCTGCTTGTCCAGGTGGCCGTAGAACAAGACGGTGCGATTGTTTCCCAAGCCGTGCGTGGCCGGCACGTCGAATAACAGGCACGGCGTTTTGCCTTCGATCGCCACGATTTCAATCGTCAGCCCTTCGATCGATTGCTGGCGGCACCACGCTTCTGCCGCCTTGACGACTGAGCGCAGATGCCCGTGCGCGTCCCAGCTTGCATCGAACGCCGGCGACTTGGCCGGTACGCGAACGTAATCGACGAGCTGCGGTACCAGATCTTCATCCCACTTGGCAGATACAAATTCATTCAGGTCGGCGAGGTTCATGGCAACTCTGCACAAAGCGTGAAGCGCAAAGTGTATGACTGCTAGCCTTTGACCTCAAACCGCCCGATCGGGAACAACGATGAAGAAATTGCTATTGGCGACGCTGTTGACTCTCGTCGCGGAGCTTGTGCATGCTCAAAGCGCAACCTATACAGCGCGACTGCTGACTCCGGAGACCGCGCTCAAAGCGACGCTGGCCGCGCTGGAAGACTGCCGCAAGCGGGGTTATCAGGTGGCCGCTGCGGTGGTCGATCGTTCCGGGGTTGCACAGACGATGCTGCGCGACCGCTTCGCCGGCCCGCACACAGTCACCACTGCGATCAACAAGGGTTACACCGCGATCAGTTTTCGCGTCGATACGCTCGAGTTCGCCAAGCAAACGCAGTCGGGCATGCCGAGTTCGGGCGTGCGCACGATTCCGAACGTGGTCGCCATCGGCGGCGGCGTGTTGATTCAAGCGGGCGGTAGCACGCTGGGTGCGATCGGCATCTCTGGCGCCCCCAACGGCGAGGCCGACGAAGCGTGCGCCAGGGCCGGCATCGCAGCGATTCGCGACGACATCGAGCTGTGAATCTGCGCACGTGCCCAGATCGCCGCTGACCGCATCGACCATCGCGCTGCTCGTCGCGCCTCCGCTCTTCTGGGCGGGCAACGCGGTGCTGGCGCGCGCGCTG
>JBGSWX010000231.1:0-1686 GCA_041751695.1 Burkholderiaceae bacterium
TATGACGCGCACGTCAAGCGCACGGCCGATCGCGTCGTCGCGCGTGGGCTGGTCGGCCGGCGCGAAGCGTTAATGGTCGCACTTGCGCTGGCCTGCGCCGCTGCGCTACTGCTTCCACTTCTGAACCCCGCCGCGCTGCGACTGGCAGTCATCGCAGTCGCGATCGCCGCGACCTATCCGCTTGCGAAGCGTTTTTTTCCGGTGCCGCAGCTGTATCTCGGCGTTGCATTTTCGTTCGGCATACCGATGGCGTTTGCCGCCGTGCTGGGGACCGTGCCGACGATCGGCTGGCTGCTGATGCTCGCCAACGGGTTCTGGGTGATGGCGTACGACACCGAATATGCGATGGTCGATCGCGATGATGACCTCCGGCTCGGCATCAAATCGTCCGCGATTTTTCTTGGGAGGTTCGACGTTGCGGCGGTGATGGCGTGTTACGCAGCTTTCCTGGCGCTGCTCCTCTACATCGGCGTCGAGATGCAGGCGTCGTGGCCGTTTTATGCGGGGTGCGCAATGGCAGCGGCGCTGGTTCCGTATCACTTCACGTGGATCCGCGGCCGCTCGCGCGACGGATGCCTGCGAGCGTTCCGTCACAACAACTGGGTGGGGCTGGCGGTGTTCGCCGGCACGGTGGTTGACTTCGCGCTGCGTCAGCCCTAGGCGCCTAGCTCGCGCGCGCGAAGAGCCGCCGCACGTACTGCACGTGCAATCGCTTCATTGACATGGTCACGGTCCAGGCTCGCCAGCGCCGCGGCCGTGGTGCCGCCCTTGGACGTCACTTTCTCGCGCAACGCGGCGATCGTTTCCTTCGATTGCGCGGCCAGTTGTGTGGCGCCGACGAATGTCTGCAAGCTGAGCGCGCGCGCCTGCTCGGCGTCAAACCCGAGGTCCCGCGCAGCGTCCTGCAGCGCCTCGACAAAGTAAAAGACGTACGCGGGGCCGCTGCCCGATACCGCGGTGACCGCGTCGAGCATCGCTTCGTCGTCGAGCCAGATCACGCTGCCGACGGCGCTGAGAATGTCCTCGGCAGCGGATTTCTGCGCAGCGCTGACCTCCGTGAGCGCGAACGCGCCGGTGATGCCGGCACGAATCAGCGCCGGCATGTTGGGCATCGCGCGCACCACCCGGTCATTTGCCAGCCAGCCCGCGATCGTGTCGGCGTGCACTCCGGCGGCGATCGATAACACGAGCGGCTGCGCAAGATAAGGTTGAATCGCCGCGGCCGCTTCGTGCATCTGTTGCGGCTTGACCGCAAGCACGATGACTTCACACGGTTTCAGCCATTCGCCGCCCGCACCGTGCACGCTGACGCGGTGACGTTGCGACATTTCCGCGCTGCGCGCGGAGTCAACCTCGAGCACGTGGATAAGCGCGGCGTCGAAGCCGGCGCCGAGCATGCCGCCGATAAGCGCGCCGGCCATGTTGCCGCCTCCGACGAATGCGATGTTCATCGCTGTGCTGTCCGTAAGCCAAAGATGGCGGTGCCGATGCGAACCATCGTCGAACCCTCTGCGATGGCAGCTTCCAGATCGTCGGACATGCCCATCGAGAGTACGTCGATCGTCAAGCCGTCGCCGCGCAGACGCTCAAACAACTTCTTCATGTGCGACAGTCCAATCCGCTGCTTTGCGACGTCGGCCTCCGGCGCGGGAATCGCCATCAGGCCGCGCAGGCGCAGGCGCGGCA
>JBGSWX010000232.1:0-6488 GCA_041751695.1 Burkholderiaceae bacterium
CGCAACTGATCGGCCACACGATTCAGCCGCGCAAAAAACGCGGGCAACTGCTCAGCATCGCGCGGCGAAAATCTGGCGACCTCGGCGTGGGTTTGGGCGGCGTCGCCACCAAACTTGAGATAACGCCCATCGACCAGCGGCACGAAATTCGAAAAAGGCCGCTCGATAATCCGCAGACCATGCCGCGCAAGGTGAAGGTCGCGAATGACCTGCGGGTTCAGCAGGCTCACCGTGTAACTGGCGGTCGAGTTGCGGAAGCCCGGATAGAACTCTTCGGTGACCGCTGCTCCGCCCACCACGTTCCGCCGCTCGACCACGCGAACGCTCAACCCTGCGACCGCCAGATAGCAAGCGCACGTGAGCCCGTTATGGCCGGCGCCGATGATCAGAACGTCGAGCGACTTCTCCATCGCCCGATGGTAGCGGGCGCGGATAAGGAGGCAAAAAAAAACGCCGCGCTGTTACCGGAGCGCGGCGTTTTGGTGCTGCAAATGAGCTACGAGTTACTTCGGCAGCAACACTTTATCGACGACGTGAATCACACCGTTCGATTGATTGACGTCGGCGATCATCACTTTAGAGGTGCCGCCGCTTTCGTCCGTGATGTTCACCGTCTTGCCGCTTGCGGTCGCCGTCAGCGTGCCGCCGGCCGCAGTCTTCAACATCGCTTTGCCGCCGCCCGCGTCGATCTGCTTCATCAAATCGGCCGCGTTCAGCTTGCCCGGTACGACGTGATACGTCAGCACCCCTGTCAGCTTTCCCTTGTTCTCGGGCTTCAGCAATGTGTCGACCGTACCGGCCGGCAGCGCAGAAAACGCCGTGTTGGTCGGAGCGAACACCGTGAATGGCCCCGGGCTCTTCAGCGTATCGACCAAGCCCGCAGCCTTGACCGCCGCCACCAGCGTCGTGTGATCTTTCGAGTTGACGGCATTGTCGATGATGTCCTTGCTCGCGTACATCGGTGCGCCACCGACGGTTACTTGCGCCATCGAAGCGACGGTGGTTACGGATAGCGCCAAGGCGACAGCAAGCCCCGCCAGTTTTTCGTTTGCATTGGTTTTCTCCTGTTGATTGCAACGGCGGATGCACTCAAGAAGGTGTGCGTTGCCGTGCTGTCCCTGGTACGGGACAGCAGCTCAACTGGATGTTTCGGAAGAGGCGTCTTGCGAGTGGCTTCGCCTATCTGTATCCAACGCGATCGAGGATGCGCTGGGCGGCGATCGTATTCTTGCCCATTGTCGATACTGCGATCTGCTCTTGTCTGAAACTGCCGAGGGAAGTCAATTCCGGGTTGTTCAGCGTGGCGCCCTTCGCTGCCGGGAACTCGTTGTTGCCGTTGGCGAAATAGGTTTGTGCCGAAGGGCTCGACAGATATTCGAGGAACGCGATCGCGTTGGCTTTGTTCGGCGAGTTCTTCGCCACGCCGCCCCCCGCAATGTTGACGTGCGCGCCCGCGCCTGATTGGTTCGGCCAGACGAATCCGACTTTGCTTACGATTTCCTTGTCTTTCGGATCGGTAGAACGCATCAGACGCACCCAGTAGTAGGTATTTGTGACCGCCACTCCGCACTCGCCGGCCGCGACTGCCTTGATCTGATCGGTGTCGCCGCCGCTCGGCGGACGCGCCATGTTGGCCACGATGCCTCGAGCCCACTGCTCGGCGCCCGCTTCGCCCATCGATTCAACGCGCGACCCGATCAGCGACAGCATGTAGGGGTGCGAGCCCGAGCGCGTGCACACCTTGCCCTTGTTCTTCGGGTCGGCAAGCTCCTCGTACGTGTCGACGTCCTCGGGCTTGACGCTCGCCTTGTTGTAAACGATCGCGCGTGCGCGCGTCGAGAAGCCGTACCAGGTGCCGTCGTTCGAGCGCAGTTGCGCGGGGATGCGTTCGTTCAGCAGCTTCGACTCGACCGGCTGAAACAGTCCATCGATTTGCGCACGCCAGAGCCGCGCTGCATCGACCAGAATCAGCACATCGGCCGGACTGTTCGCCCCTTCCGCTTTTAGCCGTTGCAGAAGCTGCTCATCGCCGGCTTCGATGCGATTGATCTTGATGCCAGTCTGCTTGGTGAAATCCGAATACAGCGCTTCGTCGGTCTGATAGTGGCGCGCGGAATACAGATTGAGCACTTTGTCCTGTGCATCGCTCCGCATAGGCGTTGCCAGCGCCGCCGCGACTCCCGCGATTACAGCGAACTGCATTGCGCGTTGCAGGCACGTTTCGGCGAGGCGCCAAGGCGTTTGGATTCGGTCCATCGTCCACCCATTGGATCGCTGCGAAGCGGATGAACGAACGTTATCGCAACCTTGTCTCAAATGCAAACAATTCTCATTAAGGGCGATTGGAGTACTCAATCAAGGCTTTATCACTTCTGAGCCTTCTTCCGCCTGAAATAGCGGGGACGACCGAGCGGTGAGCGCGCCGCGCTCGTCGGTGGCACGCAACGTCGGCGCATCGGCGCCTACGAAGCGCCGGGCTCCGTCAAAACGCGCGCGCCAATAGCGGTCGTCGAGCGCTTCGATTCGCACGCGGCCGCCACGCGCCGGCGCATGCAGGAAGCGCCCTTCTCCTATATAGATAGCGACGTGCGAGTAGGCGCGAGCGAGCGTGTTGAAGAACACCAGATCGCCCGGTTCGAGTTGTGAGCGCGTGACCGGTTCGCCAAGTTTTTCGATGTCTTCCGAGCGGCGCGGCAACGGACGCGCACCGACCGCGGTGTAGACATATCGAACGAGTCCGCTGCAATCGAACCCACCTTGCGGGTTCGATCCGCCATATCGATACGGCGTATCGATCAATGTCAGTGCGCGGACCACGATGTCGGAGCGGACACTCGCGTCCTCGCGTCCGCTGTCGACGCCCGCGGCGTCGTGAGCGAATAGCGCCGCTGCGACACCTAGACCTGCCATCGCGTTCTTCACCTCAGGCGGCTCTGTCCGGCAGCGCCTTCGGATCGTTGTAGCTCTTCACTTGCGTGCCGCGATAAAGAATTTGCGCGTTCCGCTCGGTGATCTCTCGGTGCAGCGCCACGAAATCCGGCTGCATGTCGTTGGTGGGCCGAGGCTCTGGAGCGAAGTGATGAAAGGTATCGACGCCGCGCACCAGCGTCGCGCTGTCTTCGCCGGCGATTTGCGAAACGCTGGTGGGGATGTAGCGAATCGCGAATCCGATGCGCCGGTCGTTCGAAGGATTGGCCGGAGAGCCGTGCACCAGACGTACGTGATGCAGTGAAATCTCGCCAGGCCGCAGCTCGATCGTCACTGCTTTCGACTCGTCGACGTCGACCGCGACTTCCTGTCCACGGGTCAACAAATTGTTCTTGGCGAACGTATCGCGGTGCTCGAGTTGATCCTGCATATGCGTGCCGGGAATGAACGTCATTGCACCGTTGGCTCGATTGCTCGGCGTCAGCGCAACCCACGCGGTGACGACATCGGGCCTGCTCAACCCCCAGTAGGTCGAATCCTGATGCCACGACACAAACGCTGGGTTGCTGGCCTCCTTGATAAAGAAATTGGTGGTCCAGCACAGCAGGTTCGGTCCGTACAAATCCTCGATCGCGTCGACGATGCGGCTGTTGCGCACCACATCGGCAAGCCACGGAAACAGCAGATGCGTCTTGTGGCGCAAGTCACCCGCCAGCGGACCGCCGGATTTCTTCTCGTAGTGTTCGAGCTTGCTGCGGATCTCGAGCGCTTCGGCTTCGGGCATCACCCTTACCGGAAACACGCAGCCGTCGCGCCGAAACTGTTCGATTTGCGACTCGGTCAGGATCTTTGGCATGACGAACCTCGCGTAGATATCAGGCTGCGCCGCTGATGATTTTCATCACCTCGGGCGATGCGTGCGCATCGGCAGGTGTGCCTGAAAAAATAATCTCGCCGCGCTCCAGAACATACAAGCTGTCGGCGTACTCGGGAATGTGGTGAATGTTCGACTCCGCCATCAGAATTCCGTGCCCGAGTCGGCGGATCGACGCGATGCCCTCGCTGATGCTCGGGATGATCGCCGGCGACAATCCTTCGAACGGCTCGTCGAGCAGCAGCAGCTCGGCATCGAGCGTCAGCGCACGCGCGATCGACACCATCTTGCGCTCGCCGCCGGAAAGCTGGCTGCCCCCGCGCGCGGCGTAGTCGCGCAGCTTCGGAAAAATCTCGTACGCCATGGCGATGCGCGTCTTCGCGTCGCGCCCCTGCGGCCGCGTCCAAGTTGGCAGCTCGATATTCTCGGCGACGTTCAGATCGCCGAATACCTGGCTTTCTTCGGGTGCATAGCCAACGCCGAGCTGCGCGATCTTGTGCGTCGGCAGTCCGACGATCGAAGTGTTCTTCAGCGCGACGCTTCCCGATACCGGCGTCAGATAGCCCATGATCGTTCGGAACGTCGTCGTCTTACCGGCGCCGTTGCGGCCGATCAGGCACACCAACTGGCCCGCTGCGACCTGCAGCGAAATGCCGCGCAGGATGCGACTGTTTTGAATGTCGACAGTCAAATGATCAATTGCCAGCATCACGCAGCCCGCTGAGACATTTTGCCGACCAGCTTGCCGACGACGGCCGCGACGATGTCAGGATCGCTGAAGAATTGTTTCGGAGGCAGGTCTGCGAGCACCCTGCCCTCCTTCAACGCAACGATGCGCGTCGAATACTCGGCGACCAGGTTCATATCGTGTTCGACCAGAATGATCGCCTGCACACCTGCATACTTGGCGGCGTCCATCAGCGTGCGCATGATGCCGTGCTTGTCGCCGCTCGAGACACCGCTGGTGGGCTCGTCGAGAAGGATCACTTCCGGCGTCAGCGCGAAAGCGCTCGCGATATCGAGCAGCTTCTTTTCGCCTTGCGACAGCAGCCGCGATTCGGTGTCGAGCTTGGTGTCGAGCCCAAATACGGCGGCGACCTCGCGCACACGAGCACGCAGAGCTGAATCCGTCGCCACCGACGCGAACAAGCGGAGGCTCTTCGAAGCCTGCGATACGACCGCAACGCCGATTGTCTGCGCCACCGTCATCGCCGGAAAGATGTGCACGAGCTGAAACGCGCGCGCCATGCCGCGCTTGGCGAGGGCAACCGGACCAATGCCGGCGATGTCGTCGCCCTTGAAGCGCACCGTGCCTGAGGTCGGCTTCAATAGGCCGGTCAATACGTTCACCAATGTCGTCTTGCCCGCGCCGTTCGGCCCCACGATCGACAGCAGCTCACCGCTTGAAACCGAGAGAGAAACGCATTCGAGCGCGACGAAGCTGCCGTACGCTTTGCCGACGCCG
The DNA here is from genome assembly GCA_041751695.1 of Burkholderiaceae bacterium. Lineage (GTDB taxonomy): Bacteria > Pseudomonadota > Gammaproteobacteria > Burkholderiales > Burkholderiaceae_F > JACCZX01. Next base: position 5,268 of record JBGSWX010000232.1, read on the forward strand.
ACGGTTTCGATCAGCGCTGTCATTGCGTGCGCTTCAACTTCGACCACAGGTCCTGCGCCACGCCCATCACGCCGCGCGGAAACAGAATCACGATCAACGCCAGCGTCACGCCGAGGAAGAAGCGCCAATACTGCGTCAGCGACATCAACTCGGACTTCAGGAAGATGAACACGAACGCGCCCACCAGCGGACCGAAGAAATTGGCGAATCCGCCGAGCACCGTCATGAAAACCAGCTCGCCGGAGTGCGTCCAGTAGGCGGTCTCCGGTTCGGCCTGGCCGACGTTGATCGCGAGGATCACGCCACCGACTGCGCAGTAGAACGCAGAGATCAGGAAGGCGGCGAGCCGGAACAAACGCACGCGCACGCCGAGGTATTCGGCCTTGCGCGAGTTTTCTCGAATCGCGGTCAGATGCAGGCCGAAGGGCGAATGCACGATGCGCCACATCACGAACCCGAGCACCACCAGCAACACCAGGCAGTAGTAATAAAACGGTCCGATCAAAAACGTAGTCTTGTCGAGCTCGCTGAATTCATTGCCGAGCAGCGCAGGACGCAGCACGCGAATGCCGGTGTCGCCGCCGGTGATGTCGTAGAACTTGAACAGGAACGAGTGAAACAGCATGCCAAAAGCGAGCGTCAGGATGCCGAAGAAAATCCGCACATAGCGCACGGCGAGCAACCCAACTGGAATCGCGACTGCGACCGCGACGAGCCCGGAAGCCAGAAGAATCACTTCGAAACTCTTGACACCGAGCTTGCTGGTGAGCACCGCCGCGCCGTAAGCACCCAGCGCAACGAACAGCGCATGACCAAACGAAAGCAAACCCGTGTAGCCGAACAGCAGATTGAATCCAAGCAGCGCAATGGCATACGCAAACGCCGGCAGCACCAGCGTCACGTAGTACGGTTGCGCGAAGCTCGGGAAAAGCGCCAGCACAATCAGTGCTCCCGTCACGATCACCAGCAGCGCGGTGTGCCGACGCAGGTTCGAAGCCGGCGCTTTGCTGCCCGCTGCCGCGCTCACGCCCGTCACGCTCATTCGATCGGCTTCCCGAACAAGCCGGCCGGGCGCGCGATCAGCACGACGATCACGACCAGATAGATCGCGAGAATTTCGAGCTCCGCATAAAACGTGATCGCCGCTGCGCGCATCAGGCCGACGATCAGCGCGCCGACCAGCGCGCCGCGCATGCTGCCGAGGCCGCCGATCACGACCAC
>JBGSWX010000233.1:0-5077 GCA_041751695.1 Burkholderiaceae bacterium
CGCGCTGCCGGGCTGGCGCGCGAAGACCGCGAAGGAGCGCGCGGCCGCAATGCGCCGATGGTTCGAGTTGATCATGGCGCATCAGGAAGACCTGGCAAAGCTGATGACCGCCGAGCAAGGCAAGCCGATGGCCGAGAGTCGCGGCGAAGTCGTCTATGGCGCGTCGTTTGTCGAATGGTTCGCAGAAGAAGCCAAGCGTGTCTACGGCGACACGATTCCGACCACCGCGGACGACAAGCGTCTGCTCGTGTGGAAAGAGCCGATCGGAGTGTGTGCGGCGATCACGCCGTGGAATTTTCCGGTGGCGATGATCACGCGCAAAGTCGCACCGGCGATCGCGGCCGGCTGCACCGTCGTGGTCAAGCCCGCGGAACAGACGCCGTTGTCAGCACTTGCGCTGGCCGAGCTCGCGCAGCGCGCCGGCCTGCCGCCGGGCGTGTTCAATGTGGTGACGGCCGACGAAGCCAACTCGATCACGGTGGGCAAGACGTTGTGCGACTCGGAGGTGGTGCGCAAACTGTCATTCACCGGATCGACCGCGGTCGGCCGCATTCTGATGCAGCAGAGCGCCCTGACCTTGAAAAAAATGTCGCTCGAGCTCGGCGGCAATGCACCCTTTATCGTGTTCGACGACGCATCGGTCGATGCCGCAGTCGACGGCGCGATCGCTTCAAAATACCGCAACGCCGGCCAGACGTGTGTCTGCACCAATCGCTTCTACGCGCACAAGAAAATCTACGACGAATTCGTCGACAAGCTGGCAGCAAAAGCTGCGCAGTTGAAGGTGGGCTCGGGGTTCGAATCGGGTGTGCAGCAAGGGCCGCTGATCGACACCAACGCGCTGAAGAAAGTCGAACAGCACGTCGCCGACGCGACCAAGCACGGCGCCAGCGTTGTTACCGGCGGGCAACGCCACGCGCTCGGCGGCACGTTTTATCAGCCCACCGTGCTGGCCAACGTCACCAACAAAATGCTGCTCACGCGCGAAGAAACGTTCGGCCCGGTGGCGCCTGTGTTCAAGTTTTCGCAGGATGAAGAGGCTATCGCCGCCGCCAATGCCACCGAATTCGGACTCGCGGCCTACTTTTTCTCGCGCGACGTGGCGCGCGTGTTTCGCGTAGCTGAAGCGCTTGAATACGGCATGGTCGCGGTCAACACCGGGCTGATGTCGAATGAAGTCTCGCCGTTCGGCGGCATCAAACAGTCAGGGTTCGGGCGCGAAGGTTCGAAGTACGGGATCGAGGAGTATCTGGTCACCAAGTACGTCTGCATCGGCGGCATCTAGCGGCCGCTTATTTTTTCTCGCTGAGCAGCAGCTTGCGCGAGCGCTCGAGCTCGGCGCGCTGGGTTTCGTCAAGCGTCGGATATTTGAGCTGCATTTTTTCGAGCGCCTCCACGATGGCGCCGACCACGACCAGGCGCGTGAACCATTTGCTGTCCGCCGGCACGACGAACCAAGGCGCGCGCGGGGTCGCGGTGGCGCGAATGGCAGCCTCGTAGGCATCCATGTATTCGTTCCAGTGACTGCGCTCCTTGAGATCGGCCGCGGCGAACTTCCAGTTTTTAGAGGGCTCATCGAGCCGCTCCAGAAAGCGCTTCTTCTGCTCCTTGCGCGAGACGTGCAGAAAAAACTTCAGCACCGTCGTGCCGTTGCGCACCAGATAGTCTTCGAACGCCGCGATGTCGCGCAGCCGCTGCTCGAAGACGTTCTTGCCGATGCACTCCGGCGGCAGCTTCTGCGCACGCAGAATCTCCTCGTGCACTCGAACGATGAGTACCTCCTCGTAATACGATCGATTGAAAATGCCGATGCGGCCGCGCTCGGGAAGATTGCGGTAGCACCGCCACATCCAGTCGTGATCGAGTTCTTCCGGCGAGGGCTGCTTGAACGTAACGACGTGTACGCCAACCGGATTCACGCCAGTCATCACGTGCTTGATCGTGCTGTCCTTGCCGGCGGCGTCCATCGCCTGAAAGATCAGCAGCAGCGAACGCCGGTCTTGCGCGTAGAGTTTGTCCTGCTCGGCCGCCAGCCACTGTACCCCTGTAGTAAGGCGCGCCGCTGCCTCTGTCTTGTCGGCCTTCAAGCCGCGCGTGTCGGACGGGTCGATTTTCTTCAGGCGAAACTTCGAGCCGTCGGTGACGCGGTACGGGTCGATCCAGCCGGCTACTTGTTTTAGTTTTTCCCCATTCGTAGCCATGTCGTCTCCGCTCATTGTCATCGCCCGACTCGCGGGTAGCATAGCCAAATAGCCGCCAAGAGCCATCGAAGAGGAGCACATGACCTACACAACGGAGAACATCAGGACCGTGGCCCTACTCGGCCACGGAGGTGCCGGCAAGACGACCCTTGCCGAAGCGTTGCTTGCCAAAGCCGGCGCAATCCAGGCGGCCGGCAGCGTAGAAAAAGGCACGACGGTCAGCGATTTTGATCCGCTCGAGAAAAGCTTCCAGCATTCGTTGCGCACCTCGGCGCTGCACCTCGATCTGCCTAACGTGCGCGTGCACGTGCTCGACACGCCGGGCTTTCCCGACTTCATCGGCCAGGCGATCGGCGCGCTCGATGCGGTCGAAACCGCCGCCATCGTCGTCAATGCGTCGACCGGCATCGAGATGATCACGTCGCGCATGATGGAGTGGGCCGCCAAGCGCAGGCTGTGCCGGCTGATCATCGTCAGCCGCATCGACGCCGATAACGTCGATCTGCCGAAAGTGCTGGAGGACTTGCGCAATACGTTCGGCAAGGAGGTGCTGCCGATCAATCTGCCGGCGGCCAATGCCACCAAGGTTGTCGACTGTTTTTTCAATCCTTCGGGCGACGCCGATTTTTCATCGGTCGGGCAAGCGCATCAGGCATTGATCGACCAGGTGATCGAGGTCGACGAAGAGTTGATGGCGCGCTACCTCGAGCAAGGCCAGGAAATCGAAGCCGAAGAATTGCACGCGCCGTTCGAGAAAGCATTGCGCGAAGGCCATTTGATTCCGGTGTGCTTCGTTTCATCCCGCAACGGTGCGGGTATCGATGAACTGCTGAACATTTTTGATCGCCTGCTGCCGAATCCAGCCGAAGGCAACCCGCCGTTGTTTTTCAAAGGCGAGCTGGTCGATGGCAAGGGCGTCAACGAATTCCGCTCGGAACCCGATGCGAAGAAGCACGTGCTCGCGCACGTGTTCAAGGTCGTGGTCGATCCGTACGTCGGCAAGCTCGGCGTGTTTCGTGTGCATCAGGGCACGATCACGAAAGACACTCAGCTCTACATCGGCAGTGGGCGCAAGCCGTTCAAAGTTGGCCATCTGTTGATGCTGCAGGGCTCCAAGACGGTCGAAGTGCCATCGGCTTCGCCCGGCGACATCGCAGCGGTGGCAAAGATCGACGAGATCGACTTCGATTGCGTGCTGCACGATTCGCACGACGAAGACCACATCCACATGCGGCCGCTCGAATTCCCGACGCCGATGAGCGGCCTGGCGATCCAGCCGAAGCGGCGCGGCGACGAGCAACGCATCTCCGAAGTGCTGCACAAGATGATGGCCGAAGATCCGACGCTGCTGGTCGAGCACGATGTGGCGCTGAATGAAACGGTCCTGCGCGGCCTCGGTGAATTGCATCTGCGCTCCGCGCTCGAGCGCATGTCATCGCAGTACAAGATCGAGGTGCAGACGCGCCCGCCGCGCGTGCCTTATCGAGAAACGATCGGCGCACCCGCCGAAGGCCACGCGCGGCACAAGAAGCAAACCGGCGGCGCGGGACAGTTCGGGGAAGTGTTCCTGCGCGTCGAGCCACTGGCGCGCGGCGCGGGCTTTGAATTCGTCGATCAAGTCAAGGGCGGCGTGATTCCTTATCAGTTCATTCCCGCTGTGCAGAAAGGCGTTGAGTCGGTTCTGACGGCAGGACCCGTCGCCGGTTACCCGATGCAGGATCTACGAGTTACGGTCTACGACGGCAAACACCATCCAGTCGATTCGAAAGAGATCGCATTCGTTTCGGCGGGCCGCAAGGCTTTCTTGGATGCGCTTAACAAGGCGCGCCCGATCGTGCTCGAGCCGATCGTCAACGCGGAGATCGAAGCACCCGAGTCGCACATCGGCGACATTACCGGCGACCTGTCGTCGCGGCGCGGCCACATCACCGGCACCCGCGGCCTCGCCGGAGCGATGACTGTCGAAGGCCTGGTGCCGCTGGCCGAGCTCGAAGGCTATTCGGCGCGACTGAAGTCGATGACGCAGGGGCGCGGCGCATGGACGATGTCGCTATCGCACTACGAACAGGCGCCGCCGAATGTTCAGCAGCAACTGGCGACCGAGCACAAGTCGAAAGGGAAAGTGGAAGAGGAGGATTGACCGCGATCAAGCCGGCGCAGCGTGCGGTTCGTTTTTCGGCTCGCGGATCGGCAGATTAACCACCGCTGCGGCCAGCGCGAGCACTGCATCGGCGTACCACATCCAGAGATAGCTGCCGGTGCGATCGACCGCGATACCGCCGAGATAGGCGCCGAAGAAGCCGCCGATTTGATGCGACAGCAAGGTCAGCCCGAATAGCGTTGCAAGGTAGCGCGTGCCGAACAGTTTGCCGACGATGCCTGCGGTCGGCGGTACGGTCGCGAGCCATGTCAGGCCGAGCCCGATGGCGAAGATGTAAAACGTCATGGCGGTTTTCGGGGCCGCCAGGTAAATCAGAATCAGTACGGTGCGCGACAAATACATCCAGAACAGGATGTACTTGCTGCGATAACGGTTGACCCATTGCCCGGCGATCAAACTGCCGGCAATGTTCGCCAGTCCGATCAAGGCCAGCGACCAGCTCGCGACCGAGGCCGGCAATCCGCACAGCCCGACCTCACTCGGCAGGTGGGTCACCAGGAATGCGATGTGAAAACCGCAGGTGAAAAATCCTGCATGCAGCAACAAGTAGCTGCGGTTGCTCAGAGCATTGCCCATCGCGCGCTTTAGTCCGCCGTCGGCAGCGGTGGCGGCATGGGCCGCGGCCGCCGCGGGGGAACGACGCAACAAGCGCGTCAGGGGCAGCGCGGTCAACGTCAGCAGCGCGAGCGACCACATCGCGCCGGCCCAGCCAAAT
>JBGSWX010000234.1:0-2083 GCA_041751695.1 Burkholderiaceae bacterium
TCGCTCCGTTGGGCGATCGAGTGCGCGTGGCCGGCTTTATCGAAATCGGTGCGCAGAGTGATGACATTCCGCCGGCGCGCACCAGCGCGCTGCTCGACGCGGTGCGGGAAGTGCTCGGCTACTCGGCGATCGACGGCAACATTCGCCCGTGGATGGGCCAACGGCCCGCGACGCCGAGCGGCCGGCCTATCATCGGCCGCACACCCGTTGAACATCTGTACTTGAACGTGGGCCACGGCGCACTCGGCTGGACATTGGCCGCCGGCAGCGCGCGTCTCATATGCGACGCAATCGCCGGCCGCACTCCTACAATCGACGTCTGGCCCTATATGTACAGCGCATAGTCCAGTAATACCCTCCGATCCCATGCATCGCGAATCTCACATCCTGCATCGCCAGCTGCGCGGCAGCTATCCGATTGCGGTCAGCGCAGACGGCTGCTGGATTACCGATAGCGCTGGCAACAATTATCTCGATGCCTCCGGCGGCGCCGCGGTTTCGTGCCTGGGCCACGGACATCCCGACGTGCTGGCCGCCATGCACGCACAGATCGACCGCATCGCGTACGCGCATACGAGTTTTTTTTCGACCGAAGTGGCCGAGCAATTGGCCGACACGCTGATTGCATTGGCACCTGCCGGCACCTCGCACGCGTATCTGGTGTCGGGCGGCTCGGAAGCGATGGAAGCCGCGCTGAAGCTCGCGCGGCAGTATTTTGTCGAGAAGGGTGAGCCGCAGCGCGCGCGCTTCATCGCACGCCGCAACAGCTATCACGGCAATACGCTCGGCGCGCGGGCGGTCGGCGGCAATCAATGGCGCCGGCGCCAATTTGCGCCGCTGTTGATCGATGTCGAGCATGTCGCGCCGACGTATGCCTATCGCGATCAGCACGACGATGAATCAATGGAGGAGTACGGACAGAGGCTGGCGCAAGAGCTGGACGATACCGTGGAGCGCATCGGCGGCGACAACGTCATCGCCTTCGTCGCAGAAACGGTGGGCGGCGCCACCAGCGGTGCGCTGACGGCGCCGCCGGGATACTTCAGGCGCGTGCGCGAAGTCTGCGACCGCCACGGCATGCTGTTGATACTCGACGAAGTGATGTGCGGCATGGGGCGCACCGGCTCGCTGCACGCGTGCGAGCAGGAAGGCATCGCCCCCGACCTGATGGCGATTGCCAAGGGGCTTGGCGGCGGCTATCAACCGGTGGGTGCGGTGCTGATCAGCTCCAAGGTAATCGACGCAATCGGCGCCGGCTCAGGATTCTTCCAGCACGGCCACACCTCCATCGGCCACCCGGTTGCGTGCGCAGCGGCGCTCGCTGTTCAACACGTGCTGGCGCGCGACAAACTGGTCGAGCGCTGCGCGCAACAAGGCGCCAGATTAGGCGTGCGATTGAGCGAAGCGTTTCGCGATCATCCGCACGTCGGCGATGTGCGCGGGCGCGGATTGTTTCAGGCGATCGAGCTGGTGGCTGATCGCGCGAGCAAGCAGCCATTCGATCCGGCGCTGAAGACGCACGCGAAGGTGAAAAAGGCTGCGATGGAAGCCGGGCTGCTGTGCTACACGATGGGTGGCACGATCGACGGCGCGCGGGGCGATCACGTGCTGCTCGCGCCGCCGTTCATCGTCTCCGATGCGGAGCTCGATCAGTTGATCGAACGCCTGGTCACGGCCGTGAACGGTGTGGTGCGGAAGTAGCGGCGCTTGCCTCAAGGTTTTAGGCACGATGCCGAAAGTGTCGTGATGCAGCGTCTCGATTTCGGTCCATCCGCCCTCTTCGGCCTGTCGCCACCCCGCGGCGAATTGCTGCTTTCGGAGCTGATCAGCGCGCTCAGCCACGCTCTTGACATTACCGAAGGCCAGCCCAAGGGCCACTGCATACGTTGCTGCTGGATCGGCATGCACATCGGCCGGGAAATTGGGCTGGGTGAGCGCGAGCAGTGGGAGCTCTACTACACGCTGCTCCTGAAGGATCTGGGATGCAGCAGTAACGCCGCGCGTATTTGCGAGCTTTATCTGACGGACGATTTGCGGTTCAAGCACGACTTCAAGACTGTCGGCGACGGCTTGCCGTCGGCGC
>JBGSWX010000235.1:0-5435 GCA_041751695.1 Burkholderiaceae bacterium
TAACCGAACGCGCCGGCGCGGAACGCGCGCACGGCGTACTGGTCCTCGGGGTACATGCTGACGATCAGGACTTTGAGCTTCGGATGCTCTTCGCGCAGCGCTTTCAAAATGTCGATGCCGTTTTTTCCCGGCAAACCGACATCCATCACCAGCACGTCGGGTTCGCCGTGCTTCTTCAGCTCGTTGCGCAGGCCGGTGTAATCCGCTGCCTCGGCGACGATCTGCACGTCGGGGTGTTCGCTCAGCACTTGCACGATGCCGCGCCGGACGATGGCGTGGTCGTCGACGACGAACAACCTAATCGTCATTCTGGTTCACCTCTTCGATCTTGCTCAGTCCCGGCAGCGGAGGAATCGAGAACATCACGGTCGTGCCGCGCCCTTGTGATGAAGAGACTTCGGCCCACCCACCAAGGCCGCGCGCCCTTTCGATCATTCCGCGCACGCCGAAGCCGGGCGTGGCTTGCAGGCTGCCCGGATCGAATCCGCTGCCATCATCGGCCACTTCGAGCGCGATCTCATCGGCCAGCGCAAACAGCTGCACGTGAACTCGCGTCGCCTGCGCGTGCTTGTGAATGTTGGTCAGCGCCTCCTGCGTCACGCGATACAGGGCGGCGGCGCGATCCGGCGCAATGTCGAACTCCTCTTTGTTCGCATGAAAATCGACTTTGATTCCGCTGCGCTCCGCGAACCCGCGCGTCAGCCATTCGAGCGCGGCCACCAGCCCGGCGTCGAGCACGGCAGGCCGCAGCGCGTGCTGAATCCGATGGCTCGCGACCACGGCGGATTCGAGCAGTTGAGAAATCGCATCGAACTGCGGCCGCGCCTGGTCGTCAGGCAGCGCGCGCCCCAGGCGCACAAGCTCAAACTTCAGCGCCGTCAGCGCACCGCCGATGTCGTCGTGAATCTCCTGCGCGATCGCGCGGCGCTCCTCCTCCTTCGCGCGCTCGAGATGCTGCGTCAATTCGTGCAGCTTGCCTTCGCTTTCGGCCAGGGCCGCCACCGCCGTACGCGCTTCGCGTCGTGCCGCGGCCGCCTGCAGGCTGTGCTGCAGCGCTGCGGCGATGCGGAACATGCGCGTCTTCAACACGAAATCATCGGCGCCAGCGTGCAGCGTGGCCACCGCGAGGTCCTCGGACATCTCGCCCGACAGCACGATGACGGGAATGTCGGTGTCGACGCTCTTTGCCACCGTCAGCGAAGCGAACGAGTCGAAGCGCGGCAGGTTGTGATCGGTAATCACCGCGTCGACGTGGCCCTTGGCAAACGCGTCGCGCATGCCGGCTTCGTCCTCGACGCGCGTGGTGCGGGGCCTGAGCCCTTCGCGCGCGAGCATCGCGAGCAGCAACTCGTAGTCGAGCTCGGAGTCTTCGACGACGATGAGGTTCAACGGTGGACGGTCCAAGGGCTTCACGCTGGCGCGCATTCTGGCGGATTTAGCGCGCCATGTATCAGGGCCGCGTAAAATCGCGCCGCAAAGTCCGCTGGACGATCGCTGGCAGTTCGCTGCAAGAGGAACGTCCGGACTCCGCAGAGCAACGTAGCAGGTAACACCTGCCCACCGCGAGGTGAGGATTAGAGCAACAGAGACGAGCTTTGGTCAGCGGGAGACGCGCGAAGCGCGGCTCCCAACCGGCCAAAGGTGAAACGAGCAATCTCTACGTGGAGCAACACCAAATAGGCGGCCGATGATCCTGCTCGGTGAGGTCGCGGGTAGGTGGCTTGAGCCGGCGAGCGATCGCCGGCCTAGAGGAATGATCGTCACGGCGTTTCAGTGGCAACACAGAACGCCGCACAGAATCCGGCGTACAGGCGGACTTTGCTTTTTCCCTCGATGAGTGATCGCAAGCCGACAGTGGTCATCATCGGTGCCGGTTTCGGCGGGCTGGCCGCTGCGCGCGGGTTGCGCGATGCGCCGGTAGATGTCGTCGTCATCGATCGCGTCAATCACCATACCTTTCAGCCGCTGCTGTACCAGGTGGCGACCGCCGGGCTTTCGGCGCCGCAAATCGCCTCCCCGATCCGGCACGTTCTGCGTTCACAAAAAAACGCGCGCGTTCTGCTCGGTGATGCCGTGGCGATCGATGCAGGCGCCAAGCGCGTGTTGTTGGCCGATGGCGAGGTCGGTTTTGATTATCTGGTGGTTGCTACTGGCGTCACGCACTCGTATTTCGGCAACGACGCATGGGCACCGCACGCGCCAGGATTGAAAACGCTGGACGATGCGCTCGAAATCCGGCGCCGGATATTAATTGCATTCGAGCGCGCCGAGCGTGAATCGGACGCAGCGAAGCGCGCGGCCTGGCTGACCTTTGTGATCATCGGCGGCGGCCCTACGGGCGTCGAACTCGCGGGCACGCTGGCGGAGATTGCACGCCACACGTTGACCGACGAATTTCGCGCGATCGACCCGGCGCAGGCACGCGTGCTGTTGCTCGAAGGCGGCTCGCGAATCCTGAATGCATATCCCGAAGTGTTGTCGGCCAAAGCAGCGCTGCAGCTGCGGCGGCTCGGCGTTGAAGTGCTGCTCGGCACGAGCGTGGTGGGTGTCGACGCCGCCGGCGTTTCGATGGAATCCAGCGCGCGCACGAGTGAGCGCATCGACGCGCGCACCGTGCTGTGGGCGGCCGGTGTGCAGGCCACTGCGATTGCACGGAGCCTGCCGGGACCGCACGATCGCTCGGGCCGCATGCTGGTCACGCCTACATTGCAAGTAGAAAAATCGGATTCGATCTTCGTCGTAGGTGATCTGGCTGCGGTGATGCATGACGGCGTGCAGGTGCCGGGCGTGGCCTACGCGGCCAAGCAAATGGGGGCCTATGTAGCGCGCGCGATTTCGCTGCGCGTCCGTGGTGATCACGAGCAAAGGCCCACGCTTGCACCGTTTCGCTATCGCGATCGTGGATCACTCGCGACGATCGGCCGCAAGGCGGCTGTCGCAATTTTCCCAAGCGGCCTTCGACTCTCCGGCTTGCTCGCGTGGTGGACGTGGCTGCTGGTCCACATCTTTTTCCTGATAGGTTTTCGCAATCGCATCACCACGATGGTCGATTGGATGCTGGCCTACGTGACGCATCAACGGCACGCGCGACTTATTTTGAGCGACAGCCCCTCAACGCGGGAGTCCAACTCGCGCCCGCGGTAAGAGTTCACTTGCAGAGCCTGTTCTATCCCGTTCTTTTCTTTCGTTATTCGTCCTGCGAGGTTGGCGCAAGAAGCGGTTCTAAGTCTTTGTGAACATTAAAAAATCCCTCCAATTCGCTTGACCGCCCATTTGCGGCTGCCGTACAGTCGCGCCGTGTGAAAAAGTGGGAGACAGTGGGCTAGTCAGTGATCGCTTCGCGATCCGGCCTGCGGGGACGGTGTGTTTCAGGGAGCTTCGCAACTCACGCTGGACGGCAAGGGCCGTCTTTCGATGCCCAGTCGGCACCGGGATTCGCTCGCCGCGAACTGTGACGGTCGTTTGACGCTCACGCGCCATCCTGACGGCTGCCTTCTGGTCTACCCGCGGCCCACATGGGAAGCGCGTCGCGAGCAGATCGCTCAGTGGCCGTATTCGGCGCGCTCGTTGCAGCGGCTGTTGCTTGGCAATGCGACCGATGTCGATCTGGATAGCGCGGGCCGCGTGCTGGTGCCCACCGAATTGCGCGCCGCTGCGCAGCTCGAACGAGACCTGATGCTGCTCGGCATGGGCGCGCACTTTGAGTTATGGGACACGACGCGCCTCGCTGAGCACGAGCGCGCTGCGCTCGCCGGCGGCCTGCCTGATTCGGCAGCCGCCTTCACATTCTGACTGCGCGTTGAAAGTCAATGTCACGCTCCGTGTCGCCGAATGCCGGCGAGCACCGTTCGGTGCTTGCGCTGCAAGCTGTAGAGCATCTGCTGACCGATGCCGACGGCACCTACGTCGATGCCACGTTCGGCCGCGGCGGCCATTCGCGCTTGATCCTGCAGCGTCTGGGTCCGAACGGAAAGCTGATCGCGCTCGATCGCGACTTGTGCGCGGTCGAAGCGGCCGCGTCGATCGACGATCCTCGTTTTCACATCGAGCACACAACGTTTTCACGCCTGCAGGTCACGCTCAACGAGTTGTCGATCACGCGTGTGCACGGAGTGATGCTGGACCTCGGCGTGTCTTCGCCGCAGATCAACGATACCCAGCGCGGATTCTCCTGGCGCGGCAGTGGGCCGCTGGACATGCGCATGGACACCTCACGCGGAGAAACGGCGGCCGAGTTTCTGGCGCGTGTGCCGGTCGAAGAGTTGACGCGCGTGATTCGTGACTATGGGGAAGAGCGGTTTGCTGCATCGATTGCAAAGGCGATTGTTGCTCGCCGCGCGGACGAAAGGACAGGTGCTGGCGAGCCGCTTTCAACGACCGCAGACCTTGCCGGCCTCGTGGCGAGCACGATCGGCAGGAGCCGCAAGGATGCGACCCAGCATCCGGCGACGCGGACTTTTCAGGCTGTACGGATTCACGTCAATCAAGAGCTCGAGGAACTGGCGCTAGTGCTGCAGCAGGCGGGAGCGATGTTGTCGACTGGCGGCCGATTGGTCGCGTTGAGCTTTCATTCGCTGGAAGACCGCATCGTCAAGCGGTTCATCGACGCTCACCATCACCCTGAACGGGCGCTCGCCGCTGCGCGCCGCCTGCCGCTGCGCGCCGATCAGCTGCCGCGCGCAACGCTACAGGCGGTCGCGCGCGTGCTTCCTGACGAGTCGGAGATCGTAGCGAATGCTCGCGCGCGCAGCGCGGTGATGCGCGTGGCCGAGCGCACCTCCGAGCCATGGCCTCCGACAGGCGTTAAGCAAGAGCCCGCGACGCATCGATGATCCGGCGCGGCTCCATTCTGCTGGTGGGTTTGCTGCTGTTTGCAGCGGCGCTGTCGCTGGTCACTGCTCAGCATCGATCGCGCTCGCAGTTCATCGATCTCGAGCGTGCACAGCTCGACGCGAAGCGGCTCGAGGTCGAACACGACCGGCTGCGCATCGATCAGTCGCGCCTGTCGCAGCCCGCGTACGTCGAAGCCGCGGCACGCAAGCTGGGACTCAAGCCGCTCGCTGCCGGACGGACGATCTACTTGACCCTGCCTGCGCTGGAGGCAAAGAAGTGAATCGGCTGAAAGTTTCGTTGCGGGCGCGCAAGTCGAACCGCGAGCGCGCTCAGAGCGTCGGCTTCAATTCCAATCCGCTGTTGACGGTGGCGCTGCCGGCGTGGCGCTCGAAGCTGATGCTGTTCCTGCTGTTCGTCGGCTTCGTTGCGCTCGCGATCCGCAGCTTCTACCTGATGGGTGGCGTATCGACCGACTTTTTGCAGCGCCAGGGCGAAGCGCGCTACGCGCGCACGCTCGACATTCCTGCCACGCGCGGCCGCATCACCGATCGCAACGGCGTCGTGCTTGCGTCGTCGGTGCCGGCGCGCGCGATCTGGGCGAT
>JBGSWX010000236.1:0-8315 GCA_041751695.1 Burkholderiaceae bacterium
CGGCTTCCCAATGCGGATAATCTTTGTACTTGTCCTCGTACTCCTTGACGAACAACCGCTGCAGCGGGCTTGCATCGGCGCTGGCGAAGTAGAGCGTGTAGTGGCCGCCGATCACGACCACGGCAAACGCTTCGACCACGAGCTCCACGGGCATGTCGAGCGACGCCGCCGCAGTCGGCACGACGAGCGCGCCACCGACCGTGCCGAGCACCGTTCCGAGCGTAAATACGCTGGTATACATCCAACGCACGTTGACGCCGAGCGCCTGGCTCATCTCGCGGTTCTCTGCCGTGGCGCGCAGGATGCGGCCGAAGCGCGTGCGCTGTAAGAAAGCGCCGATACCGACCGCGATCAGGATGCTCGCAGCGATCACCAGCAGGTTGTAGATCGAAACCGAGAACGCACCGACCGCCACCCTGCCGTAGTCGTTCGCAAGATTGCCGAGCTGCTGCGGATTCGGTCCCCAGAAAAAACGAAGCACGTCCTGGAACATCAACACAAGCGCGAATGTCAGCAATAACTGAAAGGCTTCATCGCGCGCGTAGATCGTGCGCAACAGCGCTTCGATCGCTGGCCCGATCGCACCAATCACGATGCCAGACACGATCAGCACCGGCAGAAACATCCAGGGCGGCAGCCCTGCTGCAAGCGCCCAGTTGACCGAGCTGATCCCGAAATACGCGCCGAGCGCGTAAAACGAGCCGCAGGCGAGGTTGACGATCTTCTGTACGCCGAAGACGAGCTGCAGCCCGGCGGCCACCAGAAAAAGAACGGCGGCGTGAAAGACGCCGCCGAGCAGGATGTCGAAAAAGGCAGCCAAGCTCGCTTACTCGGTGCTCGCTCAGACTTACAGTTTTATCTGCGCCGTTTCAATCCATTTCCAGAAATCAGTGCCGGCCGGCTTTTGCAGTTGGTCAGAGTACATGCGGTCGACCTGACCCAGCGTCGGAAAGTCGTAGCGGTTCTTGTGCGTCGTAAGACCCTGATAAAACGTCTGCTCCGCAATGTGATCTTTTCGCATACGTCCCGGGCCGCCCAACGATTCGACCTTTACGCCTTCGATCGCGCTGATCACGTCTTCCTTGCCAGGCCACGCGTTCTTGGCCTTGTAAGCCGCTTCGACGCCGGCCTTGTAGACCTGCATTGCGAAGTACGCGCGGTCGGCTTCCCAATGCGGATAATCTTTGTACTTGTCCTCGTACTCCTTGACGAACAACCGCTGCAGCGGGCTTGCATCGGCGCTGGCGAAGTAGAGCGTGTTGTGGCCGAAGATCATGCCCTCAGGCGTGAATTCTTTTTTCAGAAGCGTGTGCTGGAAGCCGGCGGCTGGAAATACGAATTTCGTCTTACCGTCGATCAGGCCCGCGGCGTGCGCGTTTCGCATGAAGATCGGCAGATCGGCAAACAACAATGACGAGAAAACGAGATCCGGCTTGGCCGCCTTTAATGCCGCTACATGCGTCGTCAGGTCGAGCGTTCCCACTTTCGGCCATTGCTCGGCGACGACCTTGACATTGACATTGAACTTCTTCAGCAGCGCCTGAAACGCCGCCATGTTGTTACGGCCATACGTATAGTCGGGGTTGATGCCGGCGATCGTAGAAAACTGGCCCTTCCAGTACTTGATCGCCAAGAGTGACCCCATCACCGCTTCGCATTCATTGTCGGTACTACGGAAAACGTAGCGAGGATTCGGCATCGTTTCCTTGACGCCGTCCTGCGTCGTGCCGTCCCAGAAGATCAGCAACGCCTTCATTTCCTCGGCCACCGCACCCATCGCCAGGCTGACGGCTGAACCCACGACGCCCTGCACACAATCAACCTTATCCTGCAGTACGAGCTTGCGCAGGCGTTCGATTGAATCCTTGGGGTTGGTTTCTTCCTCGACAATCAGCTCGACCTTGCGACCGGCGATGCCGCCAGACGCATTGATGCGCTCAACCGCGAATTGGGTTCCGCGCAGGCCGCATTCGCCGATGGTGCCCACGATGCCAGATTTCGGTGCAATGATGCCGACGCGCACCGGCACGTTTTGCGCGATCGCCGGAAAGCTGATCAACGGCTGCGCTGCGACGGCTGCGCCGGCGCCACCGATAGCCTTCAGTAACTTTCTGCGGTTGTCTTGCATGCCTGCCTCCTATTGTTGTAGTCGTTAAGTCCTCACGCCGGTGCGACTGTAGCGCGAGTAAATTCTTCGATCACGTCGAGCAACCGGTCGCTTGCATCCGCCGCGCGCTCCTCGTCCTTGTCTGCAATCGCACGTGCAATATCCGCGTGCAGTTTGGCGGTCAGCGGCATATCCGCCGCCTGCTTGTAGTGGTGATACCAGAAGCGCCGCGACAATCCGTGCATCAGACTCATGGCTCCAGCCGTGAATTCGTTGTGCGAAGCGCTCGAACACAGCAAATTGAACTCGCGATCGGTGCGCATGAAGGTCACATCATCGTTGACGCGCGCCGATTTCTCGAAGTCGCGCGCGAGCTCGCGAAAGCGCGTGCGCTGCTCGTCGGTGGCGCGGCGCGCTGCGGTGCGCGCGATCAGCCGTTCGAGTTCGCGCCGTGTTTCGTGCAATCGAAGCTGCCGGCCGACGTTGATCTCCGACACCATCACTCCCCGCCGCGGCAGGATCATCACCAGCCGCTCGCGCGCGAGGCGCTGCAGTGCTTCGCGTATCGGAGTGCGGCCGATCCCGAGTTGGCTCGATAACTCGGCTTCGGACACAGCGGCTCCGGGAGCAAGCTGCAGCGTCACGATCATCTCTTCGAGCTCGGCGTACGCGCGATCGGTCAGGCTTTGCGCCGACGCAATCGGTGCGACGGGTGCAACTTCCGCTGGGCTCGCACGCTTCATTGATGCTTGCGCTTCTCGACCATCGAGACGAACTTGTCGTATTCCTTCTCATCGACGCCGTAACTGTGGTCGTCGTCGGGAAATGTGCCCGCCTTGACCTCCGAGATGTATTGCGAGATACCTTTGAGCGCAACATCGGTCAGGTTCGAATAGCGCTTCGTGAACTTCGGCTTGAAATCCGTGAACACACCGAGCAGGTCGTAGCACAGAAGAATTTGCCCGTCGGTGCCGACGCCAGCGCCGATACCGATGGTCGGGATTTGGAGCTGCTTCGAGATCACGGCGGCGATTTTCGCCGGCACCGCTTCGAATTCGAGCATGAAGCAGCCCGCGTCCTGAATCGCGAACGCGTCTTCGAGAATTTTCATCGCGGTGTCGGCCGTCTTGCCCTGGATCTTGAAGCCGCCGAACATCGCAACGGTGTGTGGCGTCATGCCGATGTGCGAAGCGGTCGGAATTCCGGCATCGACCATCGCCTTCAAAATTGCCGCCTGCGATTTGCCGCCCTGCGGTTTGACGGCATCGCACGCACCTTCCTGCATGAAGCGCGTGGCATTAGTCAGAGCACGATCGATCGTGTTGTAGCTCTGATAAGGCATGCAGCCGAGCACGAATGTGTTGGGCGCGCCGCGCCGCACCGCCTGCGCGTGCAGCGCCATCATGTCCATCGTCGCTGGGATGGTGCTCGAGTGCCCGTGCGCGATCATCGCCAGACTGTCGCCGAGCACCGCGACGTCGACGCCCGCCATCTCGGCCCACTTCGCGGAGGTGTAATCGGGCACCGACATGTAGACCATTTTTTCGCCGGAGGTCTTCGAGTCACAGATCTCCTGCAGCGTGCGCTTTTTACGCGCAACAGCAGCGGGAGCAGGCGCCTTAGTCGTACCTACAGCAGCTTCGGCCACGGCCCCCCCGATTGACAACGTCAGTGATCGACAACTAATATATCAGGGAACGCTATTCTCAGCAACGAGGTTTCTTATGATGACCGAACGGCAACGCAAGTTTCGCGAGCAATACGTAGCTGCGATCAGCCGCTGGTACAACGGGTGGGTGCACATCGGGGTTATGTACACCGCCGGAATCGCCGGCATCTGGTACTGCGTCAGCCAGTTGCAGAACGCCACGTGGGAGTGGCTGCTACTGATTCCGGTGTTGATCGCCGGCAACTTCGGCGAATGGGCAATGCACAAGTACATCATGCATCGCCTGGTCGACGTGTATGCACTGCGCGCGATTTTCGATCGTCATACGCGGCAGCATCATCAGTACTTCACCGACAACGAGGCATCGATTGATACGATCCGCGAATTCCGCATCGTTTTCTTTCCGTGGCGCGTGCTGACCGTTCTCGCCGTCTTCGGCGTGCTGTTCGGCTGGATTGCCAGTGTGTTGATCAATCCGAACGCCGGCTACATCGTGTTCATCGGGATGATCGGCCATTACATGGTGTACGAGACGTTCCACCTTTGTTGCCACGTGCGCGAGAACTGGTTCGTGCGCAACATGCCGCTCGTCAACACGATCCGCCGGAACCATGTCGCGCATCACAACATGGGAATCATGATGCACGTGAACATGAACCTAACGTTTCCGATCGCCGACTGGTTCCTGAACACCAGCGACCTGAAGCGCGGCCTGCTCGGCCACCTGTTCAACGGCTACAGCGACGCGCATGTGAAACCCGAACTCAAGCCGGTGATCGCGCGCTACCGCACGTCCGAGACGCAGGAAAAGCGCGTCACGTTGGACGGCCCGCAGCTAAGCGCCGACGAGCTTGGTACGCTCGCCAGCGCAGGCAGCCACGTCTGATCTCGCAATCCATAGCGTGAAAGGGCGAGAAGAGAGAAGGAAAAGCTAAAGAACTCCTCGGCTTTTTCCGATCAATGCGCGATCATTTCGGTTAAATTCCAAGGCTGGCCGCCGAGCGTGCGGTCTTGTCTTGAGACAACCGAGAACGCAGTGCCGATCGAATCCACCAAGGAAGCAGCGAAAGCTGCTGCGCCGGTTCCCGCAGCCGGCCCTCCGAAGCCGCGTGTTCTGATTTGCGACGATTCGCGCATCGTGCGTGCATCGATCGGCCAGCATCTGCGCGACCGCTTCGAACTGCGTGAGGTCAAGGACGGCGAGGCCGCGTGGCAGGCGATCCTGCTCGACTCGTCGATCCGCGTGGTCATCAGCGACCTGACCATGCCGAAGGTCGACGGCTTCGAGTTGCTCAACCGCGTGCGCAGCTCGAAGGTGCAGCGCATCCGCGAACTGCCGCTGGTCATTATCTCGGGCGAAGACGAGAGCGTAGAGCGCGATCGCGCCGCATCGCTCGGCGCGACCGACTTCATTCAGAAAGGCGTCGGCGCCGCGGAGCTTCTCGCGCGCATGGAAGTGCTAGTGCGCCTGTCGACAACGCACGAGATGTTGGCCGAGAGCCAGGCGACGCTCGAGTCGGCGCGCACGGTCGATTCGGATACCGAACTGCTGAACCAGCCGTTTTTCGACAAGCAGGTTGAAAAACTGATTTCGTTCGCGCGCCGCAACCTGTCGGACGTAGCGCTGATTTGCATACGCGTCGAGCTCTCGATGCCGCAGAACGAGACCTGGGAAGGCGAAACAGAGCAGCGCATGAAGCTCGTCGGGCGCGCGCTGGCCGCGTCGATCCGGCTGGAAGATCTGGGCACCCGCACCGATCGCATGGAGTTCTGCGTTGCCACGCCGTCGAGCGGGCTCTCAGGCGTGCTGCGCTTCGCTGCACGCCTGCGCAAGGTGCTCGAAAACATTGAAGCCGCCGGACCGGGCGTCGAGGTCTGGACCTGCATCGGGCTGTCGACGTTGTCGGAAGAGCTGCGACGCAGCGCCGAAGAACTGCGTACGCTGGCGCAGAAGCGCTCCGCGCAGGCGCAGCAGAATCGCTCGCGCCGCATTATCCTGGGCACGTCCGACGGCGCGGCCCCCGGCTCCATCGATCCGAAGCCCGAAGACGGGTCGATGGACATTAATCTCGCGCTGGCGCTGATTCGCGCCGGACGCGCCGCCGAAGTGGTGCCACATCTGCCAAGATTGCTGGAGCAGGTAGCACCGCTCCTGAAGCTGGTGCGACAACAAAAGGAATTGCAGCAACCGGCGGATGGAGGATTGCATGACGACGTACAAGGAGTACCACGCAAAGTCACTCAGTGATCCCGCCGGCTTCTGGGCCGAGCAGGCGCGGCTGATCGACTGGAAGCAACCGTTCTCGCAGGTTCTCGATTACTCCAAGCCGCCGTTCGCAAAGTGGTTCGTCGGCGGCACTACCAACCTCTGCCATAACGCGATCGATCGTCATCTCGCGGAGCGCGGCGATCAATCAGCGCTGATCTACGTCTCGACCGAGACCGACACCGAGAAGACGTACACCTATCGCCAGCTGTACCGCGAAGTCAATCGCATGGCCGGCATGCTGAAAGCGCTCGGCGTCGAGCGCGGCGAACGCGTGTTGATCTACATGCCGATGATTCCGGAAGCGGTCTTTGCAATGCTCGCGTGCGCACGCATCGGCGCGATTCACTCGGTCGTGTTCGGCGGTTTCGCATCGGTCAGCCTGGCGACGCGGATCGACGATGCGCAGCCGAAAGTGATCGTGTCGGCCGACGCCGGTTCGCGGTCGGGCAAACCGATTCCGTACAAGCCGTTGCTCGACGAAGCGATCGCACTCTCGAAGTTTCCGCCGACAAAGGTGCTGCTGGTCGATCGCAAACTGGTCGAGATGAAGCGCGTGCCCGAGCGCGACGTCGACTACGCCATCTTGCGCGCGCAGCACATGAACGACGAAGTGCCGTGCGAATGGATGGAATCGTCCGAGCCGAGCTACATCCTGTACACGTCCGGCACGACCGGCAACCCGAAAGGCGTGCAGCGCGACACCGGCGGCTACGCCGTCGTGCTCGCCGCATCGATGCGCGACATTTTCTGCTGCCAACCCGGCGAGACGTATTTCTCGACCAGCGACATCGGCTGGGTCGTCGGCCACTGCTACATCGTCTACGGCCCGCTGATCAACGGCATGGCCACCGTGATGTACGAAGGCCTGCCGATCCGGCCAGACGGCGGCATCTGGTGGAGCATCGTCGAGAAGTACAAAGTCAATGTGATGTTCTCGTCGCCCACCGCGATTCGCGTGCTGAAGAAACAGGACCCGGCGCTGCTGAAGAAATACGATCTGTCGTCGCTGCGATTGCTGTTTCTCGCCGGCGAGCCGCTCGACGAGCCGACCGCGCGCTGGATCGCCGACGGCATCGGCAAGCCGGTCATCGACAATTACTGGCAGACCGAGAGCGGCTGGCCGATTCTGTGCGTCTCGCGCGGCATCGAAGCGCTGCCGTCGAAGTTCGGCTCGCCCGGCGTTCCGGTGGCAGGTTATTCGGTCAAGATCTATGACGAGTCAAGCGGCGAAGAGATCACAGCGGCGCATCAGAAAGGCGTGGTCGCCATCGAAGGTCCGCTGCCACCGGGTTTCATGAGCACCGTCTGGCGCGACGATCAGCGATTCGTCAAGACCTATTGGAGCAGCGTGCCGAATCAGAACGTGTACTCGACGTTCGACTGGGGCATCCGTGACGAAGACGGCTACTTCTTCATCCTCGGCCGCACCGATGACGTAATCAACGTCGCCGGGCACCGGCTCGGCACGCGCGAGATCGAAGAATCGCTGTCGTCGCATCCGAACATCGCCGAGGTCGCCGTCGTAGGCGTGGCCGACGCCTTGAAGGGCCAGGTTGCGATGGCGTTCGCAATCCTGAAGGACCCGACCCAGGTAGACACACAGCAGAAAAAGCTCGCGCATGAAGGCGAGATGATGAAGGTGGTCGACGGCCAGCTCGGCGCGGTGGCGCGGCCCGCGCGCGTGCACTTCGTCGCCGCGTTGCCCAAGACTCGCTCGGGCAAGTTGCTGCGGCGGTCGATTCAAGCGCTCGCCGAAGGCCGCGATCCAGGCGATCTGACCACGATCGAAGATCCGACTGCGCTCGAGCAGATCAAAGACGCGATGCACGCGTGACGTTCAACTACGTCCTATCGAGTTGGCTGCTGCCGCCAACGTCGCTGATCGCATTGACGATCGTCGGCGTGCTGGCGCTGAAGCGGCGGCGTGCGTTCGGACTCGTGCTGATCGTCGGCTCACAGCTGCTGCTGCTCGCGCTTGCGATGCCGATCGTCGCCAACGCGCTGGTACGGTCGCTGGAACCGCTGCCTGCTTCGATCGACCAGATCAAGCGCGCGCAGGCGATCGTCGTCCTCGGCGGAGGACGCAACCTGGGTGCGCCCGAATGGGGCGGCGAGACGGTGAACGACTACACACTGCGGCGCGCCCGCTACGGTGCGCGGCTCGCGCGCGAAACCGGGCTGCCCGTGTACGTCAGCGGCGGCAAGCCCACCGGCGGCCAGCTTGCCGAAGGCACGTTGATGCGTGAACTGATCGCGCGCGAATTCAACTC
>JBGSWX010000237.1:0-3283 GCA_041751695.1 Burkholderiaceae bacterium
TAGCTCGCTTCGGCCACCATCTGGCCGAAGCGGCCGCTGTTGAAGTCGTTGATCGCCTGCCTAATCTCGGCCTGCGTGTTCATCACGAACGGCCCGTAGCCCACCACGGGTTCGTCGATCGGCTCGCCGCTCAGCAGCAGCACGGTCGCGTCGGTGTTGGCTTCGATTGCAACGCCGGTGCCGGCGCGATCGAGCACCACCATCTGCGCTTGACGGGCGATCTCGACGCCGTTGACCAGCACGGTGCCGTGCAGAACGATCAGCGCCAGTGTTCGGCCCTCGGGCACGGGCAGCTCGGTGGCGCGCCCCTGATTGAGGCGCACGTCCCACACGTCGATCGGCGTGAATGTGTGCGCCGGCCCGCGACGGTCTTTGAACTCGCCTGCGATGACGCGCACGCGGCCGGCGCGGTCGCGCAGTTCGACCGACGGAATGTCTTGATCGAGCAGTGTTTGATAGCCAGGCGCAGACATCTTGTCCTTGGCCGGCAAATTCACCCACAGCTGCACCATTTCCAGCATGCCACCCGCGCGCATGAATTCCTGCGAGTGGAACTCCTCATGCAGAATTCCCGCGCCCGCGGTCATCCACTGCACGTCGCCAGGGCCGATACGCCCGCCGCTGCCGGTCGAGTCGCGATGCTCCAACTCGCCCTGGTAGACGATGGTGACCGTCTCGAAGCCGCGATGCGGATGCTCGCCGACCCCGCGCGGTCGAGCTGCCGGCGTGAACTGCGCCGGCGCTGCGTAGTCGAGCAGTAAAAACGGGCTCAGGTTTTGGTCGGCGCTGTCGTATGAAAACAGCGATCTGACCGGAAAGCCATCACCGACCCAATGGGGCTGAGGAGCGTCGCGAACACCGAGGATTTTTTTCATCACTCTAATTTGTGGGCATTTGCTTCGAGAAACAAGGCGAGTCCGAGGCTAATCCGCCTTCGCACCGGAAGCCTTGACGATCGGCACCCAGCGCGTCAGGTCGTCCGCAATCAGTTTGCTGAATGCGGCCGGCGTGAGCGGTGGCGAGAGGTCGAATCCCTGCGGCCCAAGTCTCTCCTTTGCTTCGGTGCTCGTGAAAATCTTGTTCAGCTCCGCATTGAGCCGGTTGACGACTTCTGGCGGAGTGCCCGCCGGCGCGACGAAACCAAACCACGTGTTGACTTCGTAACCCTTAACGCCCTGCTCGTCGAGCGTTGGCACACTCGGCAACAGCGGTGAGCGCGCGAGGCTGGTGACGCCGAGCGCCTTGACCTTGCCGTCCTTGATCTGGCTGATGACTGTCGGCGTATTGAAAAAACCCATCGTCACTTCGTTCGCCATCACCGCGAGCACGCCCTGAGGGGCGCCCTTGTAAGGCACATGCACGAGTTCGGTACCGGTCACACGCCCGAATAAAACGCCGGACAGGTGATGGCTGGTGCCGGCGCCTCCCGACGAGAACGTGGACTCGCCTGGCTTTGCTTTAGCGATGGCAATCACGTCGGCCGGCACACCCGCCTTGTTGGTCGGATGAACGATCATCACGTTCGAGACGCCACCGAGTAAAGAGATCGGCGCAAAGTCCTTCGTCGAGTCGTAGCCAGGCTTGGCGTAGATCCCCTGGTTGAACACCAGCGTCCCTTGCGAAGCGAATCCGATCGTGTAGCCATCGGGCGCGGCGCGCGCGAGTTCCGCCATCGCGATGGTGCCGCCCGCGCCGGTCTTGTTTTCGACGACGACTGATTGGCCGAGCACCTTGCTCAATTCCTGCGCGGTGTAGCGAGAAGCGATGTCGGCCGTGCTGCCGGGCGCCAACGGCACGATCAACCTGATCGGCTTGGACGGGTACGCCTGCGCGAATGCGGCGCTGGTCAGCAGCGCGCAAAGGACGACGAATGCCGAGCGAAAGACGAGATGCAGCTTGATGGGCCTAGTCATGTGCACTCCTTGAGGTTCGGCAAATATCTTACCGATCGACGATCAGCAGTGCCCGCGCACGCGCCGGGATGCGAATTACACTCGGCTCGCGTTGCGCGGGAGGCGATCTTGTCCGAACAGTCGACCAGTGGCATGACCGTGGTACGCCATTTCAGGCAGATACTGCTGTGGCCGCTGCAGTTGATGCCGATCCGGCCCGGTGCGCAAATTCAAGAGCATTGGGAGCTGCTCGACAAGGAAACGGCAGACAATCCGTGGCGCGAGTTGCTCGACGAGTTCACACCCGACGGCGGCCAGTTTCAGCTGCGCCACTACAGTGAGTTCGTCGCGTTCCTGCCGTACGTGCAGCGGTTCCTGTACGGCGAAAGCCGCGCGAAAAGAGAAAGCGCAAACAAGGACGAAGATCCAGGCATCGCGCCGATGCGCGTGTACCGGCGCCACGACATCGCCGCGGTGCGCATGGTCGCGCGCGCCGGCGATGCACCGATCGTGCTGTCGATCGCGCACATCGATCTGTACTTCTTCTACGACATCGACGTCATGCTGTTGAACGTCGAGGTCTACTGCGACGATCTGATGTTGCCGCAAGCGCAGGAGCTGCTGTATCGCTTCGGCCGCGCGTATCCGGCCGGCTGGGATGAGCTCGGCGATGGCCTGCATTGCCTGCGCAACCTCGAATGGTTGGCCGCCGACGGCTCGGTGCTGGCCGCATCCGATTCGGCCGATCGCGAGAAATTTCTGTCGTTCGTCGCCCAGCACCGCGCGCCGCGCATCAGCGCGCATTGGTCGTACCTGCTCAAGCCGCTGGTGCTCGACCACGTCGACGACGCCGGCGCGATCCGCTATCGTCAGATCGAGTTCTACCGGATGCCGGTGATGGGACTGCTGGCATTCGACGAACCGCGCGCGGTAGCGCGCAACGACTTCATTCGGCTTGGCCTGGTGACCGGCGCCAGCGAGGCAGAAGAGCTGCCGTACTCCGACCGCCATGTGGCCGACTTTGAGCAGCGCTACTGCTACGACCGTTTCTGGTGCGACGTCGGCCCCTCGCCGAACACGCGCTACCTGGCGAGCGGCCTGGCGCTAGTCGTCGTGGGCGATGCGCAGTCGAAATATTTTCTGCACCAGGACAACGGGGTGCTTGCGCAATTTCGGCATCAGCACTTTCTGCTGTTCCTGATTGCGCATTTTCAGCGCGCTTCGCTGCTGATGTTTGCCGACCGGCTGGCCGAGGCTTTAAAACGGCTCAAGATCGGCGACGCCGATTCGGTCAAGCGCTTCAAGCGCACGGTCCGGCAGAACTTCGAGATCTTCCTGCGCTTCTCGCATCGCTACTGGTTTCACGAAATTTCGGAACAGGCGCAGGTGAA
>JBGSWX010000238.1:0-4219 GCA_041751695.1 Burkholderiaceae bacterium
CGAGCTGCCGATCTGGCTGCGCCCGGTCGAGGACACCCTCGCCGGCAGCGGAGTCGCGGGCGCGGGTGCGGTGGCCGGACGATTGGGATTGCCTGCCGTGCCGGTGGTTGCCGAAACCGTTGCGCTGCATACGATCTTCGAGTTGCAGCGTGCGACGGGCGCGCGGATCCATATCTGTCGGCTGTCGTCGCGCGAAGGCATCGAGGTGGTGCGACAAGCCAAGCGCGAGGGCTTGCCTGTGACGGCCGATGTTGGCATTCATCACGTGCATTTGATCGACGTCGACATCGGCTACTTCGATCCGAATTTTCGCCTTGATCCGCCGCTGCGTGGTCTGCGCGACCGCGATGCGATCGTCGAGGGCTTGGCTGACGGCACCATCGACATCATCTGTTCCGACCACGCGCCGATTGGCGAAGACGACAAGTTGCTGCCATTCGGCGAAGCCGAACCCGGCGCAACGGCGCTTGAGGCGCTACTGCCGCTGACGCTGAAATGGGCTAGCGAAAACAAGGTGCCGTTGCGCGAGGCGCTGGCCAAGATCACGAGCGGCCCTGCCGAAATTCTCGGCAAGGGATCGGCCAAGGGGCGGCTGACGGTCGGAGCCAAGGCGGACATCGTTGTCTTCGATTCGTCCGAGCCGTGGGTCGTCGGCGACGCAACGCTGGTCAGCGCCGGCAAGAACACGCCGTTTACCGGATACGAACTGCAGGGGCGTGTGCACTACACGCTCGTAGGCGGCGAAGTCCGTTTTCAGTCAACGTGATCCGTTGGCTGCTGGCACCGCTGCGAGCGGTGGTGTTTTCGGCGCATGTCTTGCTCGGCGTGGCCATCGTGCTGGTCATCTTTCCCTTCGCCGGCCAGATCGCGCGCAATCGCATCAATCGCAACTGGTCACGCGTGTTGATCGCGCTCGCCGGAGCGCGCGTGGTGGCGACCGGCGTTGCGATCCCGGAGCCGCTGCAGCGCGACGGCATCGATCCGCGCAGCCCGGGCCGTCTCGCCTTGGCCAATCACGTTTCATGGATGGATATCTTCGCGATCAACGCGGTGCTGCCAAGCCGATTCATCGCGAAAGCCGAGATCGGAAAATGGCCATTGCTCGGTGCGCTGGTGTCGGGCGGCGGCACGCTGTACATCGAGCGCGGACGAAGGCATGCAGTCGCTTCGATGAACAAGACCGTGCGCGAACATCTGAATCTGGGCGAAACGATCGTCGTGTTCGCGGAGGGCACGACCACGGACGGCAGCGAGCTGCTGCCGTTTCACTCGAACGTCATCGCTCCGGCGGTCGATGTCGGTGCAGCCATATGGCCGGTCGCGATTCGCTACACCGAGCGCGGCCAGCGCTCATCGGCCGCCGCTTTTATCGGCGAAATGGGACTGATGACCTCACTGGCGCGCGTGCTGGTTGCGCACCGGCTGATGGTCGAGGTGGCGGTACTGCCGCCGATCTTGAAGGCTCAGGCGGCGGACCGTCATGCCATCGCACGCGCGGCGCACGCGGCGATTGCGCAGCACCTTGGGATTCGCAAGTGAAGTGCACGGAGGTGGCGCTCACGCTTCGACCGCCAGCGCTTCAGGGCAATCGCGCTGAAAAAGCGCGCGGTCGTGCAACCGCAATGCGCTGAGCTTGCCCCCCCACACACAGCCGGTATCAAGCCCGATCACGTTGGATCGCGCGACCAGACCCTCGGCCGACCAGTGCCCGAACACGATCAACGTGCCGCGCGTCGCACGCTGCGGGTGATCGAACCACGCGACATCGCCCGCCGGCGCCTTGCTCGCATTGGCCTTGTGCTTCAGATTCATCGCGCCGTCGGGCGACACCACACGCAGCCGCGTCAGGGCATTGACGATGCAGCGCAGCCGGTCGGTCCCCGTCAGATCGTCGCTCCACCGGCGCGGCTCGTCGCCGTATATCTGGCGCAGGAAAGTGTCGTCGCCATGCGCCGCCAACGATCGATGCACTTCATCGGCCAGTGACAGCGTTTGCTCCAGCGTCCATGACGGCAGCACGCCGGCGTGCACGAACAACTTGCCGTCTTCGAGGTGCGCCAACGGCCGTGTGCGGACCCACGCAAGCAGCTCTTCGCGATCGGGCGCGTCGAGGATCGCCTGCAGCGTGTCACCCTTCTTCAGCGGCCTGACGCCCGCTGCGGCCGCAAGCAAATGCAGATCGTGGTTGCCGAGCAGCGCGACGGCCTGGCCGTGCTCCACGCGCGTCTTTACGTGCCGCAGCGTCGCCAGCGATTCGGGGCCGCGGTTGACCAGATCGCCGACGAAGACGAGGCGATCGGCGGCCGGCAGTTGAGTCATGAGCTGCTTCAAGCTCGACAGGCAGCCTTGTACATCGCCGATAACGTAAGTCGCCATGGCTGAAGCTAACTCCTTGTTAGCATGCGGCGTTGACGCAAGAGCATTTGGTCCTTGGAGCAATAATGAAGCCGGTGCGCAAGGCAGTGTTTCCCGTAGCGGGCCTCGGCACACGCTTCTTGCCCGCGACCAAGGCGATGCCCAAAGAGATGCTGCCGATCGTCGACAAGCCGCTGATTCAATATGCCGTCGAAGAAGCCGCCGCCGCCGGCATCAAGCTGATAATTTTCATCACCGGGCGCAGCAAGCGTTCAATTGCGGACCACTTCGACCGCGCTCCTGAGCTTGAGGCCGAGCTTGCGGCCAAGGGCAAGTTCGAGCTGCTCGAAGTGGTGCGCAACATTTCTCCGGAAACCGAAACGTTCGTTTACATCCGTCAGTCCGAGCCGCTCGGATTGGGACACGCGGTGCTGTGTGCCGAAGCGGTCGTGGGCGATGAACCATTTGCCGTCATTCTGGCCGATGACCTGATCGACGCCGAACGATCCGTGATCGGGCAGCTGGTCGACGCGCGCGCAGCGCGCGGCGGCGGCAATGTCCTGGCAGTTGAAGATGTGCCGCGCGCCGAAACTCAAAGATACGGAATTGTGAGCAGCGTTGCCGTCGATGAGAGGACGTCGCGCATATCGCACATCGTCGAGAAGCCTGCGTCCAGCGAGGCACCGTCGACCTTGGCGGTGCTCGGCCGCTACGTGCTCGAGCCCGAGATATTTGAGCACCTGCGAGCCATCCCGCGCGGCGCCGGCGGTGAAGTGCAGTTGACCGATGCGATCGCCCGCATGGTCCCGGCCGATCAAACCTTTGCGTACCGGTACGAAGGCCGACGATTTGATTGCGGCTCGAAGGAAGGATTTATCGCGGCGACCGTGCACTTTGCGCGAAAAGCGGGGTTTTCGGTTTAGCCGTCGTTTTCGCTCTCATCGTCCACGCTCCGCGCGCCCAGCCGGTAGGCCCGGAACGGAATAAAAAAAACCGCGAAGTAGATTGCACACACCGCCAGAAACGACCAGAAGTTCCACCAATCGGCCACGCCGAACTTCCATAGCGCCGTGCCAATGCCGGCCATCACGGCATTCGCTGCGACCAGTGTGGCCAAAGCAGCGCGCGGCGAGTAACCACGCCGCATCAGAATGTGATGAATGTGATCTCGATCCGGCGCCATCGGGCTGCGGCGTCGAGCCAAACGCCGCACAGTCACCGTAAATACATCCATCAACAGAAGTCCCAGCACCCACAGCATCGTCGGTGCGGGAACGTTGTTCAGATTCTGCTGCGTCAGCGAAACCGCAAACCACGCGATCGCGAAGCCGAGCACCGTGCTGCCCGCATCGCCCATGAAGGTGCGATGCTCGCCACGCATCGGCCATGGCAGATTGAAAAACAGGAAGCCGACGACGGCGCCCGCCAGCACGATGACGATCTTGGCCGCGTTAAGGTCGCCGATCGCCAGCGCAAACAGTGCGAAGAACACCAGCATCACTAGCGCGAGGCTGCCCGCCAGACCGTCCAGTCCATCGAACATGTTGAAGGCGTTGATGACCGCGACCGTCGCGAAGACCGTCAGCGGTATGCCCCACAACCGTGTGTTGACGGGATCAGTGGCAAACAGGTCGCCGAGGTTGACCAGAAAATTCGCGCCACCGGAGGTCATCAGCACCGCGACGAAAACCTGCACCAGCATTTTCGTGCCCGCCGGAACTTCACCGAGGTCGTCGAGCACGCCGGTCAACGCGAGTATGACGGCGCCAACGAAGAATGCGGCGTACTGACCGAATGCCGAGAACGACGCCGCCAGCGCGAGCAGCATCGCCGCGGTTATCGCCATGCCGCCGGTGACCGCAAC
>JBGSWX010000239.1:0-11267 GCA_041751695.1 Burkholderiaceae bacterium
CCGCAGTTGCTGCAGCTGTCCGGCGTCGGTCACGGCTCGGCCCTGCGCGAGGCCGGCGTCGCGGTGGTGCAAGAGTTGCGCGGCGTCGGAGGCAACCTGCAGGATCATCTGCAATTGCGCATGGCCTACAAGGTGCGGGGAGTACGCACGCTGAATGTGCTGGCGCGCAATCCGCTGACCAAACTAGGGATGGCCGTCCAATACGCGACGACGCGGCGCGGTCCGCTGACGATGAGTCCGAGTCAGCTCGGCGCTTTTGCGAAATCCAACCCAGTGCAGCAGCGGGCCAACCTCGAGTATCACGTTCAACCCTTGTCGCTCGACAAGTTCGGTGAGCCGTTGCATGCCTTTGCGGCATTCACGGCGTCGGTGTGCAATCTGCGTCCGACCTCGCGCGGCACGATCACGCTGGCTTCCTCCGACCCGAGTGCCGCGCCCCGCATCGCCCCGAACTATCTGGCAACCGAAGAAGATCGCGGGGTGGCCGCCGACGCACTGCGGCTGACGCGCCGCATCGCGGGATCACCCGCGCTGGCTCGGCACGCGCCCGAGGAATTCAGGCCGGGTGCGCAATATCAAACGGACGAAGAGCTGGTGCGCGCCGCGGGCGATATCGGCACCACGATTTTCCACCCCGTCGGGACGGCCAAGATGGGACCAGCCTGCGATCCGCTCGCCGTGGTCGATGCCGAATTGCGCGTGCACGGGCTGGCCGGATTGCGTGTCATCGATGCGTCGATCATGCCCAAGATCACGTCGGGCAACACCAATGCGCCGACGCTGATGATTGCCGAAAAAGGTGCCGAGTTCGTGCTCGCGGCGCTGCGCAAGCGCGCGTAGCTACGCTGCACGCCTGCGTTGCGGCCGGCTGGCCACCAGCGCGATCAGCTGGTGCTCCTCATCGGACGACAGCACGCGTACCGACGGCACGTAGCCTTGGTACACGACGCCGTGCAGCTCGACCTTGTTTTGCACGCGCAGGTAGCGCACCAGGTATTCGACGATGTTGTCGGTGATGCGCTGGCCAGGCACCAGCACGGGAATGCCCGGCGGGTAGGGAACGATCTGATCGCAGCTGATTCGCCCGGCCAGACCGTGGTTGACCTGATCGTTTTCGTCCAGCATTGGCACCAGTTCGCCCGTTGCGTAGTAAGCATCGCGCGGCAAAAATGCCAGATCGGTAAACGGCGGCAGATCCGGCGTGCGGTACAGCCGGCGCGGCGCGCGCTTCTCGCGCGCGATGCGCATCAGCGCGTCGTACAGCCGCGAGCACTTCGAGCGCGTGGTGCCGATGGTCAGCAGCAGCGTCAATGTGTTGAACGTCGATTTTTCCACCGTGATGTTAAAGCGCGCAAAAAGCTCGCTCTGCAGATCGTCGACCGTCATGCCGCACGAAGCGACATCCACCGTAATCTTGGTCGGATCGAGCCGGATGCCGTCGTGCTTGACTTCGTCAGGCAGCAGATCGTCGAGCTCGAGCACGCGGAACACGCCGGTCGAATTGATCTGCTCGCGCAATTCGTCGGCCAGCATCAGCGTGCGCTGCAACAGCTTGTAGCCTTCGAGCACGGCCTGCTTGCGGCTCACATCGAGGCTCGCGATCATGCTGTACATCGGGCTGGTCGATGTATGCATGTTGAAGTTTTCGCGAAAGATGTGTTCGTTAAACGTCGGGTCGTTCACATGGATGTACGCGGCCTGCGAAAGCGCCGACAGTGTCTTGTGCGCCGACTGCGTCACGTAATCAGCGCCGCATTCGAGCGCAGTCGGGCGCAACGCCGGGTGAAAGCGCGCATGAGCGAACCACGCCTCGTCGATCAGCACCTTGATGTCACGTGCATGCGCCGCATCGATGATCGGCTTTAAGTCGTACCGCAGACCGTCGTAGGTGCACGAGGTCAGAACGAGCAGTTCCGCTTCCGGATGGTCGTCAATCGCCTTCAATATGGTTTTCTTCGGCACCGGACCGAACACGCCATATTTTCGATTCACCGAAGAATCGAGGTAGATTGGCTGCGCGCCCGACAGCACGACGCCATGGTGGACCGACTTGTGGCAATTGCGATCGAGCAGCAACGTCTCGCCGGGCGCGATCATCGTCTGCAGAATCACCTTGTTCGCAGTCGACGTGCCGTTGGTCGCGAAAAAAGTGCGGCGCGCACCGAACGCACGCGCGGCCATCTGCTGCGCCTCGGCGATTACGCCGGTGGGCTCCATCAGCGAGTCGAGCGCTTTGACCGACACCGATAAATCGGCGTCGAACACGTGCTCGCCCATAAAGTCATAAAACTCGTTGGCCCACGCGCTGCCGCGCATCGAATCGCCGCTCGAATGGCCGGGCGTGTGCCACGCATCTTTGGCCGCAATCACGTAGGCCTTCAGTGCATCCCAAAAAGGCGTGCGCGCGCGCTCGGCGATCTGCGCGTTCAGGATGCGGTACATGCCGCGGTAGTCGCGTTCTTCGCGGTAGAAGTAACCGTCGACGGCTTCCGTGAACAACGCATCGACCACCTGATCTTCTTTTTCTTTCTCGATCAGGATGTAGATGTCGATCTCAGGCCGCAGCGACGTGATTTTCTGCACGAGTTTCAATGCAGAGACCTGCAAGCTGCGTCTGCCCTCACCGTTCTTGCGACCGGCTTTGCCGTTGGTCCTACCATCCGGCACGGCATACAGCTTGTCGTCGACAATCGCCGTTTGAATGTCGCCGTCACGCTCGATCAGTGCAAGGCCTTCCTTGGCCGTCAACGCACCGATGAAGGAAATGCCGAACGGATTGTCGAGCGAACGTGCTGCCGCGTTCAGCCCTTTGAGTAACTCACGCAGAATCAGCGGCTCGTCATTGATGACGAGCGCCTTGGACGAGGGCTTGGCCATGACGCGCGCTGCGTCGCCTACGCCCGCACCGCTAGCTCATTGATTTGACGGCGGCGGCAAGACGGCTCTTGTTGCGAGAAGCGGAGTTCTTGTGAACGACTTTCTTGTTCGCCATCGAGTCGATCACGCTGGTCGCGCTGCTCAGCGTGTCCATTGCGACTTTCTTGTTGCCAGCCTCGATCGCCTTGCGCACGGATTTGATGGCGCTGCGCAACCGCGAACGTTGCGCTGAGTTATGCGCGTTGCGTACGGTCGATTGACGCGCGCGATGACGGGCTTGTTTGGTATTGGCCATAAGATTCGTGTCCGGTGAAGCGATCGCCTAGCGTGTGCTGCGGAAGGGGCGGCACTATAGCAAATCACGACCGGCCCTCAAAGCGTTTAAGAACGAGTTCAACACCTCTTGCTGCGTGCTCTTGCCACCGTTAGCGGCCTGACCTTCGCATCCCGCCTCACGGGATTGGCGCGGGACATGCTGATCTCGCGGATCTTCGGCGTCAGCGCCGAGACCGACGCTTTCAACGTCGCGTTTCGAATTCCCAACTTATTGCGGCGAATGTTCGCGGAGGGCGCGTTTCAGCAGGCATTCGTGCCGATGCTGGCCGATGTTCGCAGTCGCGATGAGGCCGGCACGGGCGCGTTCGTCGGCCGCATGGCGTCCGCGTTGTTCTGGGTGTTGCTCGGCGTATCGGTGCTCGGTGTGATCGCGGCGCCCGTGTTGGTGTGGCTGATCGCGTCCGGGCTGGCGCGCAACCCCGACGCATTCGAGCTCGCAGCGGTCATGACGCGCTGGATGTTTCCCTACATCCTGTTCATGTCGCTGGTGGCGCTTGCCGCGGGCGTGCTGAACACATACCGCCGGTTCGCAGTGCCGGCCGCCACGCCGGTGCTGCTCAACGTGTCGTTTATCGCGTGCGCGCTGTTGCTGGCGCCGCATTTCGAGCGGCCGATCGTGGCGCTGGCGTTTGCCGTTGTGATCGGCGGCGTGCTACAGCTTGCAATGCAACTCCTCGCGCTGCGTGCGATCGGCATCCGCATTCGCTGGTCGTCGCCGGCCGCTGCGTTTCGAGATCCCGACGTGCGCCGGGTCGGCGGCCTGATGCTGCCCGCGTTGTTTGCGGTGTCGGTGGCGCAAATCAGCATCATCATCAACACCAATATCGCGTCGCACTTGGCGACCGGCAGCGTGACCTGGCTGGCGTTTGCCGATCGCTTGATGGAGTTTCCGACCGCGCTGCTTGGCGTCGCACTTGGCACGGTGCTGCTGCCGAGCCTATCGGCGGCGTTCGCCGGGCAACGCGTCGAGGAGTACTCGCACCTGCTCGATTGGGGATTGCGGCTGGTGTTTCTGCTCGCGCTGCCGGCCGCGGTGGGCCTGGGCATGACGGCAGAGGGCATCGTGTCGGTGCTGTTTCAGGGACGAGAGTTCACTGCGTTCGACGTGCGGCAAACGTCATTGGCCGTCATCGGTTATTCGGTGGGCCTGCTTGGATTGATCGCAGTCAAAATCCTCGCGCCGGGGTTTTACGCGCAGAAGAACATTCGCACGCCGGTCAAGATCGCAATCGTCGTGCTGATTGCAACTCAGATCGCAAACGTCGTGCTGGTGCCGCTGTTCGCGCACGCCGGCCTGGCGCTATCGGTCGGGCTCGGCGCGTGCGCCAACGCGCTGGCGCTCTTTGTCGGGCTGAGAAAGCGCAACCTGTATCAACCGGCCGCCGGCTGGGCTTCGTTCGTCGCACGCCTTGCGATCGCACTCGCTGTGCTGGCGGCTATTTTGTGGTGGGCGCAGCAGCCACTCGCATGGTCCGCAATGCAGGACGAGCCGTGGCAGCGCGCCGCCTGGCTAGGCGTTGTGATCGGCGCCGCCGCGCTCGGATACTTCGTCGCTCTATTCGCGCTCGGTTTTAGAGCGCGCGATTTCCGAGTGCGCCGCGGTTAGAAGAGTATCGCGGCCAGACGCGCGCCGCGGTTAGCCCGGCTCCGAACGAGCGGCCATCTGCTCCATGCGCTCGGCGACCTCGCGCTTGTAGCCAAAGGCGAAGAACACTTCGGCCATCAGAAAGATCGGCGCGATAAACACCTGAAAGAAGTTATCCATCAGCGCCGGCTTCTTGCCTTCGAATACGTGGCCGATCAGCTGCAGCGCCCAGCCGCTGACGAAGGTGGCGGCGAAGACCACCAGTGCCGGCCGCAATCCTTCACTCGCAATGCCGTGCGCGCCGACCAGCAGCACCGCAACGAACAGCGTCATCGCCGCGGCGAGCACGGCGTCGAGTCGAAAGTAGTAGACCAGCACCGCCACCGCGAGCACGGTAGCGGCCGAGATCGCGAAACCGCCCAGCTCCACTCGCACCAGCGCAAGCAGGACGAATAGCGAAAACATGATCAGCGGAACACCGACGAAATGCGTGAGGCGGTTTTTTGGATTGCGGTGATAGCGCAGGTAAACCGACATCTGTTCTTCGAGTGTCTTCATGACGCCTCCGCTGAGCTGGCTGGTCAGTTCATCTGTTTAAGCATCGTATCGGCGCCGCTGACTTCGAACTTTCCGGCGTTCTCGACGTTCAGTCCTTTGACGACACCATCGTCGACCAGCATGGAGAAGCGCTGACTGCGCACACCCATGCCGCGCGCGCTTAGATCGAACTCGAGGCCAAGCTTCTTCGTATAAGCCGCCGAACCATCGGCCATCATGCGAATCTTGCCATCGGTTTTCTGATCGCGTCCCCACGCGCCCATCACAAACGGATCATTGACCGACACGCACCACACTTCATCCACGCCCTTGCCCTTGAGTGCCTCGCGTTGCTGCACGTAGCCAGGCACGTGCTTGGCTGAGCACGTCGGTGTGAACGCGCCCGGCAATCCGAAGATCACGATCTTCTTGCCCTTGGTCATGTCCTGCACTTTGAAGGTGTTGGGTCCGAGCGAGCAGCCTTCGGTTTCGGTCTCGACGAACTCCTGCAGTTCGCCTTCGGGCAGCTTATCGCCGACTTTGATCGTCATTGCTTTTTCCTGTTGTGGCGTTGAGAGAACCTGAAGTTTAGTCTCCGAGCGCGACGCCTTCCCGGCGCGGGTCGGCGCCGCCGGCCCAGCCGTTCGCTCCGTTAGGCAGGCGAACTCGGACGATGCCCTGCAAGCCGCTTCCCATATCGATTTCGCGCACGTCGTGCCCGCGCGATTTGAGCGCGTCGACCGCGTAGGCGCTGAACCGGCCTTTTTCGAGCTCGGTCGGGCCGTTGCGCGAGCCGAAGTTCGGCAGCGAGATCGCCTGTTGCACGTCGAGGTTCCAGTCGAGCACGCCTACCAGGGTCTTGGCGACGTAGCCGATGATCTGCGAGCCGCCGGGCGAGCCGATCGTGCCGACCAACTGCCCGCTGGTGCGATCGAACACCAGCGCGGGCGCCATCGAGCTGCGCGGTCGTTTGCCTGCCTGCACTCGATTGGCAATCGGCACTCCATCGGCCGCGGGGGCAAACGAAAAGTCGGTCAACTGATTGTTCAGCATGAAGCCGCGCACCATCAGGCGTGCGCCGAACACGTCTTCGATGGTGGTCGTCATCGACAACGCGTTGCCGAAGCTGTCGACCACCGAGACGTGCGACGTCGCGGCCTTGTGCGGCGACGCGTCTTCGGCCGCTCCCATTTGCGTGCCTGCAGGAACGCCGGCTTGGGCAACGCCCATGCTGCGGTCGGTGATAAGTGCTGCGCGCTGTTTCAAGTAGGCGGGGTCGATCAAGCCGGTCACGTTGACCTTGACGAAATCGCTGTCGGCCACATACAGGCCGCGGTCAGCGAAGGCGAGTCGTCCGGCCTCGGAAAACAGATGCACGGCATCGGCCTGCAGCTCGAGCTTGCCTTCGGGACCCATCACGCCCATCGGCGGCACCGCCGCGATGTTGCGCGCGGCGAAGATGCCAAGCATTTGCGCGACCGCAATGCCGCCCGACGATGGCGGCGGAAAGCCGCACACGCGCCACTGCTTGTAGTCGGTGCAGATGGGTTCGCGCTGCTTGACCTGATACGCGGCGAAGTCGGTCATGGCGAGCTGGCCCGCATTCGGATGCGCGCGCACCGCCTTGACGATGTCGGCTGCGATTTCGCCGGTGTAGAACGAATTTGGATTGACCGCGATCGCGCGCAAGGTTGCGGCGAGCGCCGGGTTGCGCATCATTGTTCCGACGGCTTTCGGTGCCCCGTCGGCGCCGTAAAAGTACGCGGCCGATGCGGCATCGCTCTTCAGATACTTCTCAGCGGTGACCTGCATGTTCAGACGCGGCGACATCGGAAAGCCGTTTTCCGCGAGGCGGATCGCGGGCTCGAACAAGCGCGCCCACGGCAGTTTGCCGTGCTGTTTGTGCGCGACTTCGAGCATGCGCACGACGCCGGGCGTGCCGACCGAGCGGCCGCCGACCACGGCGTCGTAAAACGGCATCGCCTTGCCGTCGGGCAGCAGGAATAATTTTTCATCGGCGGCCATCGGCGCGGTTTCACGGCCGTCATAGGCGATGATTTTGCGGCCATCCCAGTGCATCAGAAACGCGCCGCCGCCGATGCCCGAGCTCTGTGGCTCGACCAGTGTCAACACCATCTGAATCGCAATCGCCGCGTCGACCGCGCTGCCGCCGGCGCGCAGAATTTCCCGGCCGGCCTCAGTAGCCAGCGGGTTGGCTGCCGCCGCCATGTGCTTGACCGCGGTGACGCTGTTCAGGCCGGCGCGGAAGGGCGATGATGCTTCGGGCTGCGACGGCCGATCGCTTTGCGTTGTGCACGCCGCCAGCAACGCGGCGGCAGCGATGATGACGACGCGGCGATGGATTCTCATGCAGTCTCCTCTCTTATTTCGGCGGCAAGCGGATCGCGCCGTCGAGGCGGATCGTTTCACCGTTCAGCATCACGTTCTCGATGACGTGTTTGGCCAGTGCTGCGTATTCGTCGGGCTTGCCGAGCCGCGACGGAAACGGTGGCTGTTTGCCGAGCGCATCTTGCACCTCCTGCGGCATGCCGAGCAACATCGGCGTGGCAAAAAGCCCCGGCGCAATGGTCACGCAGCGGATGCCCTGGCGCGCGAGGTCGCGCGCGATCGGCAATGTCATGCCGACTACGCCGCCCTTGGACGCCGCGTAAGCCGCCTGTCCGATCTGGCCGTCGTAAGCGGCCACCGATGCGGTGTTGACCAGTACCCCGCGCTCACCGTCGGCGGTCGCATCGAGCTTCGACATCGCGTCGGCGGCAACGCGAATCATGTTGAACGTGCCGATCAGGTTGATGCCGATCACGCGCGCGAAGTTCGGCAACGCATGCGGGCCCTCTTTGCCAACGGTTTTCTCGCCGATCGCGATTCCCGCGCAGTTGATCAGCCCGCGCAAGGAGCCGAGCGCTTGCGCCGCTTGGACTGCGGCCATCGCGTCTTCTTCGCGCGTAACGTCGCAGCGGATGAAACGCGCGCTGCCTCCCAGCTCGCGCGCCAGCGCTTCGCCCTTGTCCGATTGAACATCGGCGATTACCACGTTGCCGCCATTGGCGGCGATCATCCGCGAAACGGCTCCGCCTAGTCCGGAGGCGCCACCGGTGACAATGAACGTGTTCTCGTGGATCTGCATGAACCCTCCACAACGAGCGGAGGATTCTAGTGGCGGGGAGGAATTAGTGGAAAGTGCAGCGTGCGTACAGCCACAAAGTGCCGTTGATGTCGCCGTCGCCGCTCGATTTTGTGCGTGCGCGCACCATCGGCAACTGGCATTTGTCGGCGGCAAAGCCAGCGGAGTTCAAAAAGCCGCGCATCGACTCTGACGGAACACCGACGTGAAACTTGGGACGCGTGTATTGGCCGGTACTCGTCGCGCGCGGGGTTTCGAGCTGGATAGCGGTGCCGAGCCAACTCGAATTCGAGCCCGACACTCCGTAGAAAGCTTGTGCGCCCGGTGTTGTCACCGAGCCCAAGCCGCCGGATACCATGGGTTGTCGCGCTGAACGCGATGCTTCGGGCACAACGTCGAGCCTTAGCTGGGCCGCGCACGGCAGTGTTGCTGCCAACAATGACAGCACGACCATCGGGGCGCTCAGCGCGCGCAACCGCGGGCGGGAAGACGGCAAACAAGGTCTTTTCACAGAATCCATAAGCAGCAATCTGACTCTTTCAAGCAGCGCTGGCAAGTATCCGATCGGATGACTACAGTGACGAGCGAAAGTGAGCAAATTATGGGCCGCCACGAGCGTGAGTCGATGCAGAGATTACGCAGCTTAAAGTCGCGCGTCTTCGTGACCCTGGTTCAGCCGCTTCAGCCTGAGCGCTAATGGACGCTTTGCTGAACGACGCCGTATTGCTCGCGCGCATTCAGTTCGCGTTCACGATCAGCTTTCACATTCTGTTTCCGTCGTTCACGATCGGCCTGGCGGGATTCATCGCTACCTTGGAAATCCTGCACGTTCGCACCGGTCACGATCACTACGCTCGGCTGTCGAAGCTCTGGACCAAGGTGTTCGCGGTCTCCTTCGGCATGGGCGTCGTTTCGGGCATCGTGCTGTCATACCAGTTCGGCACCAACTGGAGCCGGTTTTCTGTGGTGGTCGGCAACGTGATCGGGCCGGCAATCGGCTACGAAGTCCTGACGGCGTTTTTTCTCGAAGCGACTTTTCTCGGCATCTTGCTGTTCGGTCGCGACAAGGTGCCGCGCTGGCTGCACCTGACTTCGGCGATCCTGGTGGCGGTTGGCACCGCGACATCGGCGTTCTGGATACTGTCAGCCAATAGCTGGATGCAGACGCCGACCGGGCACGAGATTCGCGATGGCATTGCGTATCCGGTGTCGTGGTTCGAGATTATCTTCAGCCCGAGCTTTCCGTACCGCTTCACGCACATGCTGACGGCCGCGTATCTGACGACGTCAGTCGTCGTGCTGGCGGTCGGCGCGCGTTATCTGCTGGCCGGGCGCTTCCTCGATGAGGCGCGCACGATGATCAAAATGGGGCTCGGCATGGTCGCCGTGCTGGCGCCGCTGCAACTGGTGATCGGAGATCAGCACGGATTGAATACCGCGCAGCATCAGCCGGCGAAGCTCGCGGCGATCGAAGCGCACTGGGACGGACGCGTGCCGGCTTCGTTTGTCGTGTTCGCGTGGCCCGATGAAGCGGGCGAACGAAATCGCTACGAACTGGCGATTCCCAATCTCGGCAGTCTGCTGATCACGCACAAGATCGACGGGCTGTTTCCTGGATTGTCCGATTTTCCGCGCAGCGAACGGCCGCCGGTGGCGCCGGTGTTCTTCGCGTTTCGCGTGATGGTTGGCATCGGCCTGGTGTTGATCGCGACTGGGCTGATCGGAGCGTGGCTGTGGTGGCGCGGGCGGTTATTCGATACGCGCTGGTATCTGCGCGCAGTGACGCCACTCTGGCCGCTCGGCTTTGTCGCAATCCTCGCCGGCTGGATGACGACCGAGATCGGCCGCCAGCCATGGATCGCCTATGGCATCTTGCGCACGGCAGATGCGGTCTCGCCGATTTCATATGCCAGCGTGGCCACTTCGCTCGTGACCTTCATCGTCGTCTACACGGTCGTCTTTGGCATGGGTATTTCGTACGTTGTGCGGCTGCTGGGCCAGGGACCGGCGGGACTGACGCAGGCGCCCGAGCACGCACTGCCCAATCGTCCGCTCGCGGCGGCGCAGGCAGCGCGACACGATCAGGGGACCGCGCACAGCGCGGGGGAGGACCAATGAGTCCGCTCGAGTATTCGCTGCCTGTCATTTGGGCGCTGGTGATCGGCACAGCCGTGCTGCTGTACGTTGTACTCGACGGTTTCGATCTCGGCATCGGCATTCTGTTTCCGTTTTTTCCGCAGGAGCGCGAGCGTGACCTGATGATGAACTCGATCGCGCCATACTGGGACGGCAACGAGACCTGGCTGGTGTTGGGCGGCGGCGGCCTGATGGTGGCGTTTCCGCTCGCCTACTCGGTGATCATGCCTGCGCTTTATCTGCCGATCATGGCGATGCTGCTCGCGCTGATCTTTCGCGGCGTCGCGTTCGAGTTTCGCTGGGCCGCCAAGCCGCATCATCGAAAGTGGGACATCGCGTTTGCCGGCGGTTCGATCGCCGCGGCGTTTTCGCAAGGGCTTGTGCTGGGCGGTTTACTGCAGGGGATTCGCGTCGAGAACTTTCAGTTTGCCGGCGGTGAGCTCGACTGGCTGACGCCGTTCTCCCTGCTAACGGCGTGCGCGCTGGTGGCCGGTTATGCGCTGATCGGCGCTGGCTGGCTGATGATGAAGACCAAAGGCGAGGTCGATACCCGCTCGCGGCAGCTCGCGCGGCCGCTGTTGCTCGCGCTGCTGGTCGCGATCGCTGTGGTCAGCGTGTGGACGCCGCTCGCGATCCCGCGCATCGGCGCGC
>JBGSWX010000240.1:0-4260 GCA_041751695.1 Burkholderiaceae bacterium
CGGCCCAACGGCGACGGGCCGCCCGATCTCGACGAGCTGTGGCGCGACTTCAATCGCCGCCTTTCGGGTCTGTTCGGCAAGCGCGGACGGCGCGGCAATGGCGGAAACGGCGGCCGGTTCGGCGGCTTCACACCTGACGGCAAGGGAGCCGGTATTGGGCTCGCAGCTGTGCTCGTTGTCATTGGCTTGATATGGCTGGGCAGCGGTTTTTACATCGTGCCCGAGGGTCAGGTCGGCGTTGTGACCACGTTCGGCAAGGCCTCCGATACGACGACCGCCCCCGGATTTCGCTGGCGCTTGCCGTGGCCGATACAGAACAACGAGCTGGTCGACATCTCGTCGCTGCGGCGGGTCGAGGTCGGAACGCGCGGCCGGCCTGAGCGATTGAAAGAAGCACTGATGCTGTCCGACGATGAGAACATCGTCGACGTCCAGTTCGAGGTGCAGTATCTGATCAAGGACACCGGAGCGCGCGACTATCTTTTCAACAGCCGAAATCCGACTGCGGCAGTGACGCAATCTGCCGAGTCCGCCATGCGCGAAGTGATCGGCCGCAGGACGATGGACTCGATACTCTCCGAGTCGCGTCTTGAAATAGCAATCGAGGTTCGAAAGCTGATGCAGGAGATGCTCGATCGATATGGCACCGGAATTTTGGTTTCGTCGGTCGCCATAAAAAATGCCCAGCCGCCTGAGCAGGTGCAGGCCGCGTTCGACGACGCGGTCAAGGCTGGTCAGGATCGCGATCGCCAGATCGAGGAAGGAAAAGCGTATGCCAATGACGTTGTGCCGCGTGCAAGAGGCCTCGCCTCGCGCCTGCAGCAGGAGGCCGAAGGGCACCAGACGCGCGTCGTTGAAACCGCCAAGGGTGATGCGTCGCGATTCCAGCAGGTGTTGGTCGAGTATCAGAAAGCGCCTGAAGTCACACGCGACCGGCTGTATATCGACACGATGCAGCAGGTGTTTTCGAATACAAGCAAAGTCATGGTCGATGTGCGCAACAGCAGCCCGCTGCTGTATCTGCCGTTTGACAAGTTGATGCAGCAGGCGCTGCAGGACTCGGGAGCCGCGCGCCCGGCGCCCGCCGTCGTACCCGAATCAGCTCCGGTCCCCGAGGCGCGGGGCCGGGAAAATTTGCGCACGCGTGACCGCGATGCGCGTTAGGTAAGCCGATGAACAGACTCGTTGCCGTTGTGATTGCGTTGGTGCTGGTCGCGGTGGCCGTGCGAGCCAGTACGTTTATCGTCGATCAGCGCCAGTTTGCGATCGTGTTCCAGTTGGGTGAGATCGTTCGCGTCGTCACCCAGCCCGGGCTCTACTTCAAGCTGCCCCTTCTACAGAACGTCGAATACCAGGACAGGCGCATTCTGACGATCGACACGCCGGTGACCGATCGCGTCCAGACCTCTGAAAAGAAAAATTTATTGATCGACTCGTTCGTGCGCTGGAGGATTAGCGAGCCGCGTGCGTTTCGCATTAGTTTTCCCGGCGGCGAGCGGTCTGCGGAAGAGCGCATTTCGACCTTGGTCATCGACGCGCTCAATCAGGCGGTCAATACGCGTACCGTCAACGAAATCACTTCGCGGCAAAGGGCCAAGGCGATGGAAGACATCCGCGTCGCCGTCCAGGCGAGTGTCAAAGGACTGGGCGTCGAGATCGTCGATGTTCGGTTGAAGCGGGTCGATTTCGTGCCCGAGATCAGCGACTCTGTTTACGGGCGCATGCAGGCCGAGCGCAAGCGCGCCGCCAATGAGCAGCGCTCGATCGGCGCCGCTGAAAGCGAGAAAATTCGCGCCGATGCGGATCGGCAGCGGGAAGTGATGTTGGCCGAGGCCTACAACGCGGCGCAAAAGGTAAAGGGCGAAGGCGATGCGCGCGCATCAGCGATTTACGCGCAGGCGTTCGGGCAGAATCCCGATTTTGCCGAGTTCTATCGCACGCTCGAGGCGTATCGAACCACGTTCAAGAATCGCAACGATCTGATGGTCGTCGACCCCTCGTCTGAATTTTTTAAATACCTGAGGAGCTCCAAGCCGGGTAACCCGGGCGCGGCAGCGAAGGGAGCGCCTCGCTAGCCTCGATGTCGGTGCTTGGCCTGGCTGTCGCCTTGATGCTGGTATTCGAAGGGCTGATGCCGCTCGTTGCGCCCAATGCGTGGCGACAAATGTTCGCGCGCTTGAGCGAACTGAGCGACGGTCAGATTCGCTTCTTCGGGCTTATCGCAGTGGCGGGCGGCGCGCTATTGTTCTGGCTGCAAAGCTAGTCAACCCCCCAATCCAAATTTCCCCACTGCAGTGAGATGCCCACGGGTCGTCTCGCGCCGTCATGCCGCGCTGGCTACTTCCTGAAAACATTTCCGACGTGTTGCCGCGCGAAGCGCGTCGGGTCGAACACCTGCGGCGCGCGCTGCTCGATCTGTATCGCGCCTACGGCTACGAGCTCGTCATTCCCCCGCTGATCGAGCACGCCGAATCATTGCTGACCGGCACCGGCAGCGATCTCGATCTGCGCACCTTCAAGCTGACCGACCAATCGAGCGGCCGCCTGCTCGGACTGCGCGCCGACATCACGCCGCAGGTGGCGCGCATCGACGCACATATCTTGAATCGGCAGGGCGTAGTTCGGCTGTGCTACGCGGGCAGCGTTTTGCATGCACGGCCGGTGCATCCGCTCGCGGGACGCGAGTCGTTGCAGGTGGGCGCCGAACTGTACGGAATCAGCGGCTTCGCGGCCGACGTCGAAGTGCTGGAGCTGGCGGTGGCGTCTTTGCACCTGGCGGGTTTACAAAATGTCCGGCTCGATTTGGGGCATACCGGCGTGGTGCGCGGCATTCTTCAGCTTGCGCCACTGCCTCCCGCGCTGGTTGACGACCTGCTGGCATCGTTAAACGCGAAAGATGTGCCGGCGTTGCAACAGCAGGCGAGCGAACTGTCGAGCGACATGCGCGCAGCATTGCTGGCTCTGACGCGCCTGAACGGGGGCCGCGAAGTACTCGACGATGCGCGCGCCAAGCTTCCTGCTTCTGCCGCAATCACCGCGGCGCTCGCTGAGCTCGAAGCGATTGTCGAGCGCTGTGGCGCCGATGACGTCTCGATCGACCTGTCAGATCTGCATGGATACCGCTACAAGACCGGGGTCACGTTCGCAGTCCACACGGCGGGATCGCCAAACGAAGTGCTGCGAGGCGGACGCTACGACGATATCGGCAAGGCATTCGGGCGCGCCCGTCCTGCAGTGGGCTTCTCGATCTATTTGCGCGAGCTGGCCGAGCTCGCGGCCGATGATCCTCCGCACGCGATTGTCGCGCCCGCCGGCTCAGACCCACGGCTGCGCACGTTGATCGCCCAGTTGCGCGCCGCCGGCGAGATCGTGGTTCAGCGCCTAGAAAGCGAAACGAGTCGCACGGAAGAAACCGAGTTCATTTTCGATCGTGCCGTCGAGCGGCGCGGCGATGCGTGGCACGTCGTGTCGCGACGGGGAAAGTAGGCGTCATGGTTCAAAACGTAGTGGTCGTCGGCACGCAGTGGGGCGACGAAGGCAAAGGCAAGATCGTCGACTGGCTGTCCGAGAGCGTTGACGGCGTGGTGCGCTTCCAGGGCGGGCACAACGCCGGGCACTCGCTGGTGATCAACGGCAAGAAGACGATCTTGCGATCGATTCCGTCGGGCATCCTGCGGCCCGGTCTCGCGTGTTACATCGGCAATGGCGTCGTGCTGTCGCCGACCGCGCTGCTAAGTGAGATCGATGAGCTGCAGGCGGCCGGCGTCGACGTCACATCGCGGCTTTCTATCAGCGGCAATTGCCCGTTGATCCTCGAGTACCACGTTGCGCTCGATCTGGCGCGCGAGATCAAGCGGGGCGCCGCAAAGATCGGCACTACGGGCCGCGGCATCGGACCGGCGTACGAAGACAAGGTCGCACGCCGCGCGGTGCGTGCGCAGGACTTGTTCGACGCC
Source organism: Burkholderiaceae bacterium (assembly GCA_041751695.1). Lineage (GTDB taxonomy): Bacteria > Pseudomonadota > Gammaproteobacteria > Burkholderiales > Burkholderiaceae_F > JACCZX01. The sequence goes on from JBGSWX010000240.1 coordinate 3,957, forward strand.
GCGCGCTTCGGCGACGGAGTGCGCGAAGCGCTCGACCTGCACAACTTCGTCCTTGAGCACTACTTGGGCGCCAAGCCGGTCGACGCGAGCAAGGTGATCGACGAAACGCTGGCACTGGCTGGTCGCCTGCGGCCGTTGATCATCGACGTCTCGTACAAACTGAACAGTGTGATGGCGAGCGGCGCGCGGCTGTTGTTCGAAGGCGCGCAGGGCGCGCTGCTCGATGTGGATCACGGCACGTATCCGTATGTGACGTCGAGCAACACGGTGGCGGGCGCGGCGGCCGCGGGCGCGGGCGTCGCGC
>JBGSWX010000241.1:0-2848 GCA_041751695.1 Burkholderiaceae bacterium
GCCGATCAGGCATTTATGAATGCGCGCGATGCGGTTCGCATCGGCGATCGAGAGCGGCTTGCGCAAAATGCGGCGCGCCTGGCCGGCCATCCACTGGCCGTCTACATTGAATACTGGCAGCTTCTCGGGCGCATTCGAAGCGGTGAGCCCAAAGCTGTGGCCGACGTAGCGCAGTTCCTGCAGCGTCATGCGGACACGTTCATCGGCGATCGGCTGCGATTCGACGGCGCACTCGCATTGGCGAGCCGTGGCGACTACCCAGCGTTTGAACGCGAAGCCGCGCTTCTAGCCTGGTGGACCGACGACGCGCAGTTCCGCTGCTATCTGGCGCTTTCCAAGTATCGCCGCGCCGGCGCCAAGCAAGCGGACACCTTTGCGCGCGAGGCGCGGCAGCTGCTTGCGAACACCAAAGATTCGGCGGGCGAAGGCTGCATTGCACTCACCGAAGCTCTGCTTGCCGACGGCCGCATTTCTGTGTGGGATCGCGTGCGTGCCCTGGTCGAACAGAATCAACTCGATACTGCCAAGCGCATCGGCGAGCGCGCGCTCGACGCGGGCGGGCGGCCGGTCGATCAGAAGTTGTTGACCCAGGCGATCGATCGGCCTGCGGCATTCCTGACGGCGCACGAGCGCCGAGTCACCGAAGTGCAGCGCGAGCTCGCCATGGTGGCGGTGGTCCGGCTTGCACGCGATAACCCGCAGGATGCGGCCGAGTACGCGGGCGCACTGAATCTGCTGCTAACGCCGGAACAGCGCGGTATCGTGTGGGGCCGCATCGGCCACATGGCGGCGCTGCGGTTGATGCGCGAGTCCAACGACTGGTATCGGCGCGGTGGCGAGCATGTCGGCATTGGTCCGGATGCGGCACGCGTTGACGAAGTCCTCGAGTGGCAGGTGCGCAGTGCGCTGCGCGCGAACGACTGGAAGACGGTCAAAACGGTGATAGAGCGCATGCCGAGCGCGCTGCGCGACGACCCTGCCTGGATCTACTGGTACGGCCGCGCGCTGAGCCAGATGGGGCGCCCGACCGAAGCGCAGGAGCAATTCACGCGCATTGCGCAGCAGTTCCACTTCTATGGGCAGCTCGCGGCCGAGGAGCTCGGGCAGGCGATCTTGTTGCCGCCGCGCGCCGAAGCGCCCACCGCAGAAGAGATCGCGCCGTTCGAATCCAACGCCGGCTTCGTGCGCGCCTTCAAGTTCTACGAGCTCGGATTGCGGGTCGAGGGCAACCGGGAATGGAATTGGCAGATGCGAGGATTGAGCGATAGACAACTTCTTGCAGCCGCCGAGTTTGCGCGCAAGCGCAAAGTGCTCGACCGCATGATCAGCACCTCGGATCGCACCAAGACCGAATTTGATTTCACGCAGCGATTCCCGGCTCCGTTTCGCGACTCGCTGATTCAATACTCGGCACCACTCGGCCTCGATGAGAACTGGGTCTACGGCTTGATTCGTCAGGAGTCGCGCTTTATTACCGATGCGCGCTCTTCCGTCGGTGCCAGCGGATTGATGCAGCTGATGCCGGCCACGGCGCGCTACGTGGCCAAGCGCCTGAACGTGCCGAACTTCACACCGGCACGCGTCAACGAGCTCGACGTGAACCTGCAGCTGGGCACCGGCTACCTGAAAATGGTGCTCGACGATCTCGATGGATCGCCGGTGCTTGCTACGGCTGCCTACAACGCCGGCCCGGGCCGCCCGCGCGCGTGGCGCTCGTCGCTGGCCAAACCGGTTGAAGGGGCCATCTTCGCCGAATCGATTCCATTCAACGAGACGCGCGACTACGTCAAGAGAGTGATGTCAAACAGCGTTTACTACGCCGCGCTGTTCGACAACAAGCCGACACAGTCGCTGAAGACGCGCCTGGGAACGATCGCTCCGAAAGCGGCGGGCGCAACGGAACTGCCCTAGTCCACTGAATCAGAGAAATTGCTCGTGTACTCGTCTGCGCCTCGACCCGGCATGCGTCGTTGCAAATGCTCGCGATATGACCCGATATCGCTGCGCTTTGCGCCTAGCCTGCCGGGCCGCTGCGCAGCCGCTCCCACGTAATTCCTCTGATTCAGCGGACTAGCGCGTTTCGCAGCGAATAGAATTTGCCGTTCTGTTCGCCAAGCCCATGCAACACTCCAACATTCTGGTCATCGGCGGCGCCGGTTTTATCGGACGCCATATCGTTGCGCGGTTGATTGGACGCGGCCTGCGGGTCACCGTGCCCACGCGGCGGCGCGCGCGGGCACGTCACCTGATCATGCTGCCGACGATCGACGTGATCGAATGCGATGTGCACGACGATGCGACGCTGGCTCATCTGGTGCGCGGCAAGGACGCGGTGATCTATCTGATCGGAGTCTTGCACGGATCGCAGGCCACGCCGTACGGGCGGGAGTTTGCGCGCACGCACGTCGAGCTGCCACGGCGCACCGTTGCGGCGTGCGACCAATTCGGCGTCGATCGCCTACTGCACATGAGCGCGTTGGGCGCCGACTCGAATGGCCCGTCGATGTATCAGCGCAGCAAGGGCGACGGCGATGCGCTGGTGCAGGCGTCGCAGCTGGATTGGACGATTATTCGCCCGTCGGTTGTATTTGGTCCCGAGGACAACTTCCTGAATCTGTTCGTCACGCTGGCGAAATTTTTTCCCGTGCTGCCGATCGGCGGCGCAAATGCGCGTTTTCAACCGGTGTGGGTCGGTGACGTGGCCGATGCGTTCGTGCATGCGCTCGACAACCGCGACACGTTTCAGAAGATCTATGAGCTCGCCGGCCCGCATATTTATCGGCTGCGCGAGCTGGTCGCGTTCGCTGCCGCCGCGAGCGGGCATCCGCGCCCGGTGATCGCGCTGCCC
>JBGSWX010000242.1:0-3057 GCA_041751695.1 Burkholderiaceae bacterium
GACGTTCGACGCGGTCCGCGAAAACCGTTTCTACGTGTTTACGCATCCGCAGATTCTGCCGTCCTTGCGGGCGCGCTTTGAAGCCGTACTCAGCGGCGCTGCTCCGGCCGACCCGTACGCGGCACGCCCGTCTTCCAGACCTCCGACGCCTGCGTAGGCGCCGTTCGCCGCGCCTGCCCGACGCTGCATGTGACCCGTTTTCTCGCGATGGCAGAATGGCGCTCGTCATTTTGAGACACACGCCATGAAGCTGATCGTTTACCGCTGGTGGGCCGCATTCATCCTGCTCGCCGCGCTGGGCAACGCAGTAGCGCAAGGCGTTCAACGATTGCCCACGGGCGTGACACGCGGCCCGACGGTGGAGGGGATCACCGAATACCGATTGGCGAATGGCCTGCGCATCATTTTGTTCGCCGATCCGTCGAAGCCGACTGCGACCGTCAACATCACTTATCTGGTCGGCTCGCGGCACGAGAACTACGGCGAGACCGGGATGGCACACCTGCTCGAGCATCTGATCTTCAAGGGCTCGAAGAATTTTCCGAGACCCGACGCTGAATTCACTCGGCGCGGATTTCAGAACAACGGCACCACCTGGCTCGATCGCACCAACTACTACTCGACGTTTCAGGCGAGCGACGACAACCTGAAGTGGGCCATCGACTGGTCGGCCGACGCGATGGTCAATTCTTTCATTGCCAAGAAAGATCTCGACTCGGAGATGACGGTCGTCCGCAACGAGTACGAACGCGGCGAGAACGATCCGACGCGCGTAATGCTGACGCGCATGCAGTCGATGCTGTACGACTGGCATAACTACGGCAATTCGACGATCGGCGCACGCTCGGATATCGAGAATGTCCGCATCGCGAATCTGCAGGCGTTTTACCGCACGTACTACCAACCCGACAACGCGGTGCTGATCGTCGCCGGCAAGTTCGACGAGGTCAGAACGCTGGGTTGGATCGCGCAGGCGTTCGGAAAGATTCCGAAGCCGAAACGAGCGCTGCCGGTGTTCTGGACGGTCGAGCCGACGCACGACGGCGAGCGCACTTTCACCGTGCGGCGCGCCGGCGAAGTTCAGTTTGTGATGATCGGCTATCGAGTGCCGTCGTCGTTGAGCCCGCAATCGCTGGCGACCGGGCTCGCCGCCGAAATCCTCGGCGACACGCCGAACGGCCGGCTGCATCAGGCTCTGGTCACTTCGGGCAAGGCGGCGCAGGTATTCAACTTCAACATCGAAGCGCGCGAGCCCGGCTTCGTTCTGTTCGGCGCGGTCGTCAAGAAAGGAGAGCCGCTCGAGCCCGTCAGACAGACGATGATCGACGTGATAGAGGCAAGCTGGGCGAAGACACCGGCCGATGAGGCGGAACTGAAGCGCCAGATACAGAAACAGCGCACGTCGTACGACCGCGCACTGGCGGATCCGCAGGCCTTCGGTGTCGGACTATCGGAGTACATATCGCTGGGCGATTGGCGCTTGTTCTTCCTGCAGCGTGATCAGCTTGCGAAGCTGACTCCGAGTGAGGTCGACGCAGCAGCACGAAAGTATTTCGTCCGCGACAACCGGGTGGTCGGTTCGTACATTCCCGAAGACGCGCCGCTGCGCGCCGAGATTCCAGTCGCCCCGACGCCAGCGCAATTGCTCGCCGATTACAAGCCGTCGGAAAAGGGCGCGGTGTCGGAGGCTTTCGTTCCATCACAGGAAAACATCGACAAGCGAACGCGCGTGCTGTCGTTTGGCGAACTGAATGTCGCGCTATTGCCCAAGCAAAATCGCGGCAACACCGTCAACGTACAGACCAATTTTCAGTGGGGCAATCCAGAATCTCTGACGGGCCGTACGATCGAGGCCGAGCTCGCCGCCGCGATGCTCAGCCGCGGCACCGACAAGATGACGCGGCAGCAGATCGCCGACGAGATGACGCGGCTGCAAATGACCGGCGGCCTCACCGGATTTCAAACAACGCGCGAAAACCTGCCCGATGCGCTGCGATTGCTGGCACACGTGATGCGCGCTGCGAATTTTCCGGCGTCGGAGTACGAGCAGTTGCAGCGCCAGGTGGCGACATCGCTGCAGGCGCAGCTCGACAACCCCGAGGCAATCTCGCGCGACGCGCTCACTGCGCATTTCAACACCTATCCGCCGGGCGACCCGCGCCACTACATTCCGTTGCGCACGCGCATCGACGCGATCGCGAAAACGTCGCTCGACGCTGCACGCCGGTTTCACAATGATTTCTACGGAACTGCCCGAGGTGAGATCGCCGTTGTCGGAGACTTTGATGCCAAGCAAGTCGAAACGCTGGTCAACGAGTTGTTCACCGACTACAAGTCGAAAGCGCCGTACGCGCGGCTTGATCGCGAGTATCGGGAGGTCCAACCCGCACGGCTCGCGATCGATACGCCGGAGAAAGAGAACGCCTTCATCCGCGGGCGCATCGACTTCGCGCTGCGCGACGATGATCCGGACGCTCCGGCGCTGGTCATCGCGAACGATATCTTTGGGGGTGGCGCGGGAATGTCGAACCGTGTGATCGAGCGGCTGCGGCAGCGCGACGGCATCAGCTACGGTGCCGGAACCAGTCTGACGCTCGGATCACGCTATCGGCTCGCCTCATGGTCGCTCGGCGCCATCATGGCCCCGCAGAATGTCGCGAAGGCGGAGCAGGCGCTGCGCGAGGAAGTCGAGCGCGCGCGCCGCGACGGATTCACCGCCAAGGAAGTCGAAGATGCGAAAAAGGGCACGCTGCAGGAGCGCGCCACCAACCGCTCGCAGGACAGCGTCCTGGCCAACGCGTGGACCGCGAACATGGACTTGCAGCGCACGTTCGCTTTTTCCAAACTGTTCGAGGACCGCCTGCGGGCAGTCACCGCCGAGCAGGTCAACGCGGCGTTTCGCAAATACATCGATCCCGCGCGCATGACGTTCGTGATCGCCGGCGATGCAAAGAAAGGCGCGCAGTAACTAATGTATGCCGACTTTCGGCACCGACTGCCATTGCGCGTGCGCTGGGCCGAAGTCGACAAGCAGGGCGTCGTTTTCAACGCGCATTA
>JBGSWX010000243.1:0-2378 GCA_041751695.1 Burkholderiaceae bacterium
CCCGGCTTCTTCCCGCTTTGGCAGAAGGACGATCGCACGTGGATCGAGGTGGCGCCCGAGCAGATGGACAAGCCGTTTTTCCTGTCGATCAACATGAGCCGCGGCATCGGCGAGCGCGGGTTGTTCGCCGGACTGATGGGATCCTGGTATGCGACCGGCGGCGAATACGTCGGGCAGTTTCGCAAGGCCGCCGGCAACGTGCAGCTGCTGGCGAAGAACACCACCTTTATTGCGCGCGCCGGCTCGCCCGAAGAGCGGGCGGTCAAGAACGCGTTCTCTGACAGCCTGATGGGTTCGGCGCCGATCGTGAGCGCGCCGCATCCGGAGCGCAAGTCGATCCTGATCGACGCCAGCTCGCTGCTGATGACCGACATGCCGCGTGCTTCTTACGTGATCGAGCGCGCTTATCGCAACTCGTTCTCGTTCGACGCGCGCAACTCGTTTATCCAGTCGGTCAAGACCAACGATGAGCGCACCGTGTTCGACGTGACCGCGCATTACGCGCAGCCGAGAATTCCCGTGCCCGCGCCGCCGCCGACTACTCCAGGGGCAACGCCTTCTCCTTTCTATCCGCCGCCGATCGTGCTGGAGGACCCGCGCAGCCTGTTCCTCGGATTTTTGTATACGTTTAGCAAACTTCCCGACAGTCCCATGCGGCCGCGGCTGGCCGATTCACGCATCGGGCACTTCGGCACCGCCAAGGTCAACTTCAGCGATGACTCGAAGTTCCTGCCGGTGCGCTGGTACGTGAATCGCTGGCGGATGGAGAAAAAAGACCCGAGCGCCGACATTTCTGAGCCGGTCAAGGCCATCACCTTCTACCTGGGCAATGAGATTCCGGAGAAGCATCGCGAGCCGATCCGGCAAGGCATCCTCGAATGGAACAAAGGGTTTGAGCGCATCGGTTTCAAGAACGCGATCGTGGTCATGCAGCAGCCTGACGATGCCGATTACGATCTCGGCGAGACGCAGTATTCGTCGGTACGCTGGATGGCCACCGCGACGCCTTCGTTCGGTGCGATCGGCCCCTCACAGGTCGATCCGCGGACCGGCGAAATTTTGGACGCCGACATTGGATGGGACGCCAGCCAGGTGCGCAATATTCGGGCGCTGAAGACTGAAGGTGTGGTGACGTACACACCGATGTATGACGCGGTGTCGGGCGAGCTCAATCGCGCGAGCGGGTCCGACGGACACACGCACAGCCGCTTCTGCAATCACATCGAACACGCTTCGCGCGAAATGGGCTTTGCGATGTCGTTGCTCGAAGCACGCGGCGAGCTCGATCCCGACAGTCCTCAGGCTGACCAGCTCGTATTTGACTTTCTGAAAGATGTGACGATGCACGAGGTCGGTCATACGCTCGGGCTGCGCCACAACTTCCGCGCGTCGACCGCCGTGAATCAACAGCAGATCGCCGATAAGGCGTATGCCGAGAAAAATGGTTTGACCGGCTCGGTGATGGAGTACACGCCGGTGAACATTGCACTTAGAGGCGAAAAGCAGGGGGCGTATTTCACGCCGACACTGGGCGCCTACGACTACTGGGCGATCGAATACGCGTACAAACCGTTCACTGCGGAGCAGGAAACCGCGGAACTGACGAAAATCGCCGCGCGCGCCAGCGACCCGCAGCTCGCATTTGCGACCGACGAAGACATCGGCGTGGCGATCGATCCGATGGTCAATCAGAGCGACCTCGGCAGCGACCCGCTCGCGTTCTTCAAGCGCCGCATGCAACTGTCGCGTGAACTGTGGCAGCGCTTGGAGCAGCGGCCCTTGTCGAGCGGTGAAAGCTACTCGGTACTCCGCCGCCGATTCTTGACCGGCTTTACGCAGATGGGGTACGCGATGGGCACCGCGGCCAAGTATGTCGGCGGTTCCGAGCTGGTCAACGACTACGCGGGGTCATCGCGCTTGCCGGTGACGCCGATCGATGCCGCGAAGCAACGCGAGGCGTTGACGCTGATTGCAGACGGGCTGCTGCGCAGCGACAGCTTCAAAGTGTCGCCCGAGTTTTTGCGCAAGCTGGTCACCGAACGGCTCGAGCGCGACTCGCAGTTCATTGGCAATTATGTGGCGGCCGGGTCGCCTTTCGAGTTGAACTTGCCCGAGCGCGTTTTGACGGTGCAGCGCGATGTATTGAACCGGCTGATGAGCCCCGTGGTAGCGCGCCGAGTCGTCGAAAACGGCGGGCGCGCCGCGGGTCAACGCGGCAAAATCACCGAGCCATTCACACTGTCGGAGTTGTATGCAACGGTGCAGCGCTCGATCTGGGAGGAAGCTCGGGTCGGTGCCGACAGCGACGTCATGCGCCGCAATCTGCAGCGCGAGCATCTGCGGCGCCTGACCGCGGGGCTGCTCGGCTCATCGGGCGC
>JBGSWX010000244.1:0-4290 GCA_041751695.1 Burkholderiaceae bacterium
CTGCGGCAAGTCGGTGACTGCGATGACCGTGCTCAAGCTGGTGCCGATGCCACCGGGGCGCATCGTCGCGGGGCAAGTGTTGTGGCAGGGGCGTGACCTCGTTCCGTTGCCGAACGACGAGATGCGCAAGATCCGCGCGAAAGAAATCGCGATCGTCTTCCAGGAGCCGATGACCTCGCTGAACCCGGTCTACACGGTGGGTGAACAGATTGCCGAGACACTTCGTCTGCACGAAGGCTTGAGCCGCAAGGGCGCGATGGACCGCGCGGTGGAGATGCTGAAGCTTGTGCACATCCCCACCGCCGCGCGGCGGGTGAGCGACTACCCGCACCAGTTTTCCGGCGGCATGCGTCAGCGCGTGATGATCGCGATGGCGTTGTCGTGCAACCCGAAACTGCTGATCGCCGACGAGCCGACCACCGCGCTCGACGTCACGATCCAGGCCCAGATCCTCGAGCTGCTGAACGAGCTGAAAGCAAGGCTGGGAATGTCGATCATGCTGATCACGCACGCGATGGGCGTGGTGGCTGAAACCGCGCAGCGGGTGGTCGTGATGTACGCCGGCAAGGTGGTCGAAGAAGCCAACGTGGCCGAGTTGTTCGCGCGCCCACGCCATCCGTACACGCAGGGGCTGATCCGCTCGATCCCGCGCATCGACATGGCCGCGACCCACAAGGTGCGGCTCGAGGCGATTGCCGGCGTCGTGCCCAAGCTCATCGACCCCCTCGAAGGTTGCCGCTTCGCACCGCGCTGCAAACATGCGGTGGTGGAGTGCACGCAGGCGACGCCACCGCTGCGCGAAGCGGTGCCCGGACACAAGGTCGCGTGTATCTTCGATTTGGTGCCCGCATGACCGCGCCCTTATTAGAGGTCAAACACCTCGTCAAACATTTCCCGCTCCCGGGCGGGATGTTCGGGCGCGTGGTCGACAGGGTGCGCGCGGTCGACGGCGTGAGCTTCGATATCGACGCCGGCGAAACGCTCGGTGTGGTCGGCGAATCCGGGTGCGGCAAGAGCACCACCGGGCGCTGCATCTTGCGCCTGATCGAGCCGACTTCGGGTGAGGTCTGGTTTGAAGGCAAGAACGTCACGGCGCTCAACAAAAACGAGCTGCGCGCGCTCGCGCGCGACATGCAGATCATCTTCCAGGATCCGTACGCGTCGTTGAACCCGCGCATGACGGTGGGCGCAATCATCGGCGAAGCGCTGATCATTCACAAGCTGACGAAGACCGCGCGCGAGTTCGAAGATCGGATCGTCGAACTGCTCGAAACCGTCGGCCTGAACACCGACCACATGCGGCGCTACCCGCACGAATTTTCCGGCGGCCAGCGCCAGCGCATCGGCATCGCCCGCGCGCTGGCGGTGAGCCCCAAGCTCGTGATCTGCGACGAGGCGGTCTCCGCGCTCGACGTATCGATACAGGCGCAGGTGATCAACCTGCTCGAAGACCTGCAGGCCAAATTCAGCCTGACCTACATGTTCATCGCGCACGACCTGTCGGTCGTGGAGCACATCAGCGACCGCGTAGCGGTGATGTATCTCGGACGCATCGTCGAGATCGCGTCGTCGCGCGAGCTGTATTCGAGACCGCTGCACCCCTACACCGAAGCGCTGCTGTCAGCGGTGCCGATTCCCGACCCTGCCGTCAAGCGCAAGCGCATCATGCTGCAGGGCGACGTGCCCAGCCCGATCCACCCGCCTTCCGGCTGCCCATTTCACACCCGCTGCCCGATCCGCCAGTTACCGCTGTGCGAGAGCGAGGTGCCGGCGCTGAAACGCAGCAGCGAAGGGCACTGGGTGTCGTGCCACCTGCGCGGCTAGTCCCGGCTCGAGATCCGATGCTCGCTGTCACTTACAACCGCGTGGGGCCCGCCGATGAGGTCCTTTCTTTCACCGAGATCGAAACACCCTCGGCCGCAACGGGCGAGGTTCGCGTCAAGCTTGCCAGTTCCGGCGTCAATCCTTCAGATGTGAAGTCCCGCGCCGGTGCGCGCAACAAGACCCTGCCCTTCAAGTTGATCGTGCCGCATAGTGATGGCGCGGGCGTGATCGATCAGGTGGGCAGCGGCGTTGACCCGGCGCGACTCGGTGAGCGAGTCTGGGTCTGGAACGCAGCGTGGGGACGGCCGATGGGCACCGCGGCCGAGTATGTCGCGCTTCCCGCACAACAGGCGGTGACGCTCCCCGATGCGATCGACTTTGCTGCGGGCGCCTGCCTCGGCATTCCGGCCCTGACCGCGTATCACGCGGTCGCCTTGAGCGGTGGCGTCAGCGGCAAGTCCGTGCTGGTGACCGGAGGCGCCGGCGCCGTTGGCCACTATGCGATTCAGTTTGCAAAGCTGGGCGGCGCCGAGCGCGTCATCGCCACGGTGAGCAGTGATGCGAAGGGCGCAATTGCGCTTCCGGCCGGCGCCGACGCCTTCGTCAACTACAAGACCGAAGACGTCGGGCAGCGCTGCTTCGCACTCACTGACGGGCGCGGCGTCGATCGCATCATCGAGATGGATCTGGCGGCGAACATTCAGTCGGACCTCGCGGCGCTGCGCAGCGACGGCGAAATCGCTGTCTACGGAAGCGGCACGCCGGAGATCGCGGTGCCGTTCTTTGCTTCGATACTCAAGAACACGCGCTATCACTTCTTCATCGTCTACAAGCTGAATGCGGCGGACCGGGCAAGCGCGCTTGTGGGCGTGTCGAGTCTGCTGCGGGAAAAACAACTCAAACATCTGATCGCTGCGCGCATGCCGTTGTCGAAGGCGGCGGAAGCGCATCGGCTGGTGGAAAGCGGCACTGCCGTCGGCAACGTGGTGCTCGATATTGCCTTCTAGCAATACCGGCGAGGCGGCACGCGTGGCGCCACTTGGTTCGCTGCGCGCCGGCAGATTGATGCTGATGCCTTTCATCGGCTACGCAAATGACAGCCGGCTCACCCTCCGGGGTCGCGTGATCCGCGAGCGCAAGACCACACTGCTTGAGCCTCACACGAGCGGCTGGCGTAATTTCCTCGCGCTTGCGCGGCTGATCAACTCGGCCGAGGTTTCAGGCGCTACGGTGTGTGCGCATTTCAGATTGCGCGATCATCACGCGGTCACCGATCGAGAGGGCTACTTCGCACTCGGTATCGCTCTTGATCGCAGGTTGGAGCGAGACGTCGAAATCGACTTGCGGCTGGTCGCGCCGAAGCCAGTTGACGGCGAGCCGATCGTCGCCCGCGCGGCGATCTGTGTGCCGCCTGTCAGTGCTCGCTTCGGCGTAATCAGTGACATCGACGACACGATCGTCTGGACCCACGTCGGCAACCGTCGCCTCATGTTGTGGACGCTCGTCCGATCCAACGCAGCGACGCGCAAGCCGTTGGTCGGAGTCGCGGCGCTGTATCGCGCGCTGCACGATGGCGTGCAGGGTGACGAGGGCAATCCGATCTTCTACGTGTCGAGCGGTCCGTGGAACCTGTATCCGCCGCTGGTTGATTTTCTGCGCATCAACGGCGTCCCGCGCGGGCCGTTGTTTTTGAAGGACTGGGGCAGACACACGCTCTACGAGTGGCGCGACCACGGCACGCACAAACTCGCGAGCATCCGCGAAATCATGACTGCATTTGCACATCTGCCTTTCATCCTGGTCGGCGACAGCGGCGAGCAGGATCCCGAGATCTACCGCGAAGTCGTGCGCGAATTTCCGGGCCGGATCACCGCGATTTATATCCGCAGCGTGTCGGCGGGCGCTGCGCGCTGCGCCGAGATCGGACGCATAGCCGATGAAGTACGCGCGGCCGGCAGCGACTTGCTGCTGGTGACGGATAGCGAGGCCGCGGCGATCCATGAAGCGCGCGCCGGCCGCATAGGCGGCGATCGCCTGGAACACGTGCGACTCGACGAGGAGGCTGAAAAACGATTACCGCCACCTGCAGTCGATGAGGAGCGTGTAAGCGGGCGCCGCGTGTAACCACCGCGTTCTTTACTTGTCCCCTTGCGTCACGCCGATCCGCCGGCGTAACCGCGCGGTTTCGCCCGCGTCTCCCGCCTTGTCCGCAAGCGCGAGCTGCACGTTGAGCCATGCCAACAGTGGCCGCCGCCACCCCTGCGCCGACGCGGTGTCAGCGGCCAGCGTGATCGCCGTTGGGTGCGCACGCCCGGTTTGAAACAGCACGCCGATTGCCACCAGCCTCGACAGTGGATCCTCGATCCCGCGCAGCGCGGCGGCGGCATTCTCTGCACTCAAGTTTGGAGCAGCAACGGCGCGGTGCTGCGGGGGAAGCAGCGCGATGTCCTGCGGCTGCGCGCGTGC
>JBGSWX010000245.1:0-6939 GCA_041751695.1 Burkholderiaceae bacterium
GTCAGCGGTCCGCCGCGCCGATAGCACGCCGGCCCGGGATTGGCGCCCGCTGAGTCGGGCCCGACCCTGAGCCGCGCACCGTCGAAATGCAGAATCGATCCGCCGCCGGCGGCCACCGTATGGATGCTCATCATCGGCGCGCGCATCCGAACGCCCGCGACCTGCGTTTCGAAAGCGCGCTCGCAGTCGCTGACATCTCGTCCGGCAAAGTGGGAGACATCGGTCGACGTGCCGCCCATGTCGAATCCAATGACGCGATCGAACCCCGCAGCCAGGCTGGTGCGCACCATGCCGACGATGCCGCCTGCAGGCCCCGACAGGATCGAGTCCTTGCCTTGAAAGCGGCGTGCGTCGGTCAGGCCTCCCGAAGATTGCATGAACAGCAGGCGCGTGCCCGGCAGCTCACGAGCGACCTGCTCGACATAGCGGTGCAGAATCGGCGACAGATAGGCATCGACAACGGTCGTGTCGCCGCGCGCGACGAACTTCATCAGCGCGCTGACGCGATGCGACACCGACACCTGCTCAAAGCCGATGTCGCGCGCCACTGCTTCGAGAATTGCTTCGTGCGCCGGGTAGCGATAACCGTGCATCAGCACGATCGCCATCGACCTGAAGCCTGCCGCGTAGGTTGCCTCAAGCGCCGCGCGCGCTGTCGCCAGGTCGAGCGGTGTCACCACGTCGCCGTGCGCGCCGATGCGCTCGTCGACTTCGATGACATTCGAATACAACAGCTCGGGCAGCACGATGTGCCGATCGAACAATCGCGGGCGGTTTTGATAGGCGATGCGCAACGCGTCGCGGAAACCGCGCGTCACGACCAGCGCAGTGGGCTCGCCCTTGCGCTCGAGCAACGCATTGGTGGCGACGGTCGTGCCCATCTTGACCGCGTCGATCTGATCGACCGGCAAGGGCGCATCGGCGGCGACGTTGAGCAACCGACGGATGCCGGCAATCGCCGCGTCGTCGTACTGTTCGGGGTTGTCCGAAAGAAGCTTGTGCGTGACCAGCGATCCGTCGGGGCGGCGCGCGACGACGTCGGTGAACGTGCCGCCGCGATCGATCCAGAATTGCCACTTCGACATCAGTTGACAACCGGCAACGCAGTCACCCTGTATTCATGTCGATGCCGCGGCCGGCGCCCGCATCGTGCAGCTTGAGCTCGGTTCGGTCGAACGTCAGCGTCGCCGAGCGGCGATCGCGCCCGAAGAGCCGCGGCCGATTTGAAGCTGGACAGCCGCGCGACCCACACGAACGTTTCAAGGAAGCGCACATTCATCGGCTACAAACTGGCCCAAGCGCCCGGACGCCTCAGCGTATGCTCGCGACGCTTCACATCGTTTCCGCACGACCGCATTGGTATGCCCGCCGCCGGGCGAATACTCTTGCTCATCATTCCGACCGGCAGGCGATTTATCGATAACTTGTTTACATCGTAGACGCTGCTTGTTATGTTGCAAACGTCGAGCTTCGATTTTTTGCCGGCCATCCGCACGCATCGTTCGTGCCATCTTCAGGGAGACCCATGAAACGCCATCCAATGTTGACCGCCGCCTGCGCCGCGGCTTTCGCCTGCGCTGCACCGTACGCGGCGGCGCAGACCAAATGGGATTTGCCGGCGGGTTATCCGGCCGGCAATCCACACACACAGAACCTGACTCAGTTCGCGGCCGACGTCGCAAAAGCCACCGGCGACAAACTCACGATCACGGTGCATCCGAACGGTTCGCTGTTCAAGGCGCCCGAGATCAAGCGCGCGGTACAGACCGGGCAGGCGCAAATCGGTGAAGTGCTGATGAGCCTGCTGGAAAACGAAAACCCGGTGTTCGGGGCCGACGCAGTGCCGTTCGTCGCGACCGGTTTCGACGCTTCGTGGAAGCTGTGGCAGGCGCAACGTCCGGTGGTCGAGAAGATTCTGACCGGACAAGGCATTCGATTGCTTTACGCAGTGGCGTGGCCGCCGCAAGGTATTTACACCAAGAAGCCGCTAGCGTCGGTGGCCGATATGAAAGGGCTTAAATGGCGCGCATACAACCCAGCCACCACGCGCATCGCGCAAATGGTCGGCGCACAGCCATTGACGATCCAGGCCGCCGAGCTGTCCCAGGCGCTGTCCACCGGCGTGGTCGATTCGTTCATGTCGTCCGGCGCCACCGGCGTCGATTCGAAGGTGTGGGAGAACCTGACTCACTTCGCAACGACCGACGCCTGGCTGCCCAAGAACATGGTGATCGTCAACCAGAAGGAGTTCGACAAGCTCGACAAGGCCACGCAGGATGCGATTCTGGCGGCGGCGAAAACGGCCGAGGAGCGCGGCTGGAAGCGGATGCGCGATTACACGTCCGAATCGCTCAGCACTCTTAAATCCAACAAGATAACGGTGTACGAACCGAGCGCAACGTTCAAGGCGGAACTGACCAAGATGGGTGACACGATGCTGAATGAGTGGGTGACCAAGGCGGGCGCCGACGGGCAGGCGATTATCAACTCGTATCGCAAGTAGTCAGACCCGGCCGCCACACATTTAAGAGGCGGCCTTTTTTTGGGCGCAGAGGATTGCAGATGCGCGCGCTGTTCGATGCGCTATTCAAGCTGCTTGGCGCGCTCGGTGCATTCTTCATTCTCGCCACATTGACGATTGAAGTGGTCGGCATCCTGCTGCGCCAGCTCGGCTACTCAATGGCAGGCGCCGATGCGTACGCCGGTTATTTTCTCGCCGCGGGTTCGTTCCTCGCACTCGGTTACGCGCTGCGCCAGGGCGATCACATCCGCGTCACGCTGATACTGCAGCGACTGCACGGTCGCGCGCGCTGGTGGATGGAAGTGCTTTGCCTTGCGATCGCCTCTGCGCTCAGCGTTTACTTCGCCTATTTCTCGGCCAAGCTCGTGTGGGGCTCGTACGTATTCAACGATGTGTCGCAAAACGTCGACGCCACGCCGCTGTGGATTCCGCAGCTATCGATGGCAATCGGCCTCTCCGGCTTGGCGCTTGCGTTCATCGAGCAGCTTGTTCTCACCGTAGTGATGCGCCGCCTCCCGCTGGCGGTCAACGAAAGAGCGCACGTCGAATAGAAATGGGGACGCTGATCGCGTTTCTGTTGATCGTCGCGCTGTTCGTCATTCTCGGCGCCGGCGTGTGGATCGGAATTGCGGTGCTCGGCGTGGCGTTCATCGGCATGGAGTTGTTCACCACGCGTCCGGCCGGCGATGCGCTCGCGCTGACCGTGTGGGGGTCGCTGTCGAGCTGGACCTTGACCGCGTTGCCGCTGTTTATCTGGATGGGCGAGATCTTATTGAAGACGCGTCTGTCCGAAGGCATGTTTCGCGGACTGGCGCCGTGGCTGCAATGGCTGCCCGGACGCTTACTGCATGCGAACATCATCGGCTGCACGATTTTTGCCGCCGTGTCCGGTTCGTCGGCGGCGACCTGCGCCACGATCGGAAAGATCACGCTACCCGAACTCGCGAAGCGAAATTATCCGGAGCAGATTTCGATCGGATCGCTGGCGGGCGCCGGCACGCTCGGCCTGCTGATTCCGCCCTCGATCATCATGATCGTCTACGGCGTCGCCGCCGACGTGTCGATCGGCAAGCTGTTTATCGCTGGCGTGATTCCGGGGTTGATGCTGGCGGGCCTCTTCATGGGGTACACGATCTTCTGGGCGCTGCGCCATCCAGGCAGTATTCCGCCAGCCGATATCAAGCTTGGTTTCACGCAGAAGCTCAGTGAATCCAAACACCTGATTCCGGTGATGCTGCTGATCCTGGTCGTTCTCGGTTCGATCTACCTTGGTATCGCGACCGCCACCGAAGCGGCCGCACTCGGCGTGGTGGGTGCGCTGGTGTTATCTGCATTCCAGCGCACCCTGACGTGGCCGACGTTTACCGAATCGCTGATGGCCGCCACCCGGCTGTATTGCATGATCGCGTTGATCCTGGCCGGCTCCGCATTCCTCGCGCTGTCGATGGGCTTCATCGGATTGCCGCGCCAGCTGGCCGAGGCGATCGGCGCGTTGAACTTGCCGCCGTTCGGACTGATCATGCTGCTCATGGTGTTTTTCATCGTGCTCGGCTGCTTTCTCGACGGCATCTCGATGGTGGTACTGACGATGGCGGTGTTGCTGCCAACGCTGCAGACGGCCGGCATCGATCTGCTGTGGTTCGGCGTTTTCATCGTGGTGGTGGTAGAAATGGCGCAGATCACGCCGCCGGTCGGCTTCAACCTCTTTGTGCTGCAGAGCATGACCAAACACCAGATCAACACGATCGCAGTGGCGGCGTTTCCCTATTTCGGGATGATGGTTCTGACGGTGCTTGCGATCTGGTTCTTCCCCGCACTGGTCACGTATCTGCCGTCGCAGATGAAGCTGTAGCAGGCGGGCCGCGATGCACGTGATCGTCATCGGCGCCGGCATCATCGGCGTGACCACCGCCTACAACCTGCGCCGCGATGGCCACGAGGTGATCGTCGTCGAACGCCGCTCGGGTGTCGCGCAAGAGGCAAGTTTCGCCAACGCCGGCGTGATGGCACCTTCATATGTGGCCCCGTGGGCGCAGCCCGGCATGCCTGGAAAGGTATTGGCGTACCTGTTCCTCGCGGAAGCGCCCATCATCTTTCGGCCCTCGCTCGACCCTGCCCTATGGCGCTGGATCGCGCGCTGGCTCGGCGAATGCCGGCTAAAGCGCTTCACGCGCAACAAGGAGCGAATGCAGCGGCTGGCGTTCTACAGTCAATCTGAGCTGAGTGCACTGCGCGAGCTGCATCAGCTCGACTACGAACAGACCAGGGGCTACCTGCAGCTTCTCCGCAGCGACAAAGAGGTCGAGCGCTCCGCCGTGACGCGCAAGATGCTGACTGATTTGGGCGTGACGCACACACTGCTGACACCCGAGCAAGCGCGAACGCTCGAACCAGCATTGCACGCTCCGACGCGGCTCACCGGCGCGCTCCATCTGCCCAACGATGAAACCGGAAACTGTGCGTTTTTCGCCCAGCAGTTGAAAGAAATCGCAATACGAGACGGCGTCGAATTTCGCTTTGGTGTGACCGCGAAGCGGCTGCACGTCGAGCAGCAGCGAATCACCCGGCTACGAACCGATGGTGAAGACATTTCGGGCGACGCGTTCGTCGTTGCCGGCGGCATCGATAGCGTTGGGTTGCTGCGGCCGCTGCGAGTTCGCGTGCCGATGCAGGCCGTCAAGGGCTATTCGGCGACGGCCGCGATCACCGCTTTTGAGCACGCACCGTATATCAGCGTGATGGATGAAACGTACAAGGTTGCGATCACGCGGATGGGCAAGTGGCTGCGGGTCGCTGGCACCGCGGAGCTCGGCACACGCGGGATGACGTTGCGCGATAGTGCATTGGGCACATTGGTGAAGGTCGCGCAGGATTGGTTTCCGTACGCCGCTTCTTATGCGAAGGCTCGTTTCTGGATCGGCGTGCGACCGATGCTGCCCGACGGTCCTCCAGTGCTCGGCAAAACTCCGATCGAAAATTTGTACGTCAATACAGGACACGGTTCGACCGGCTGGGTCATGGCGTGCGGTTCGGCGCGTGTGGTGGCCGACATCATCGCGCAGAGAGCGCCGGCGATCGATCTCGAAGGTCTCACGCTCGACCGGTACGCGCGTCGTTAGCCATGGGAACACCGCTGTTGAGCGTGACTGATCTACGCGCGATCGAACAAGCGGCGCAGTCGGATCTGCCTGGCGGAACGCTGATGGCCCGCGCCGGCGCTGCTGTCGCAGCTCGCGTTGCCACGTTGCACCCCGGTCAACCGTTGTCGGTATGCATTCTCGCCGGCCCCGGCAACAACGGCGGTGACGGCTATGTCGCCGCGCGCGAGCTGCGAGCTGCGGGGCATCGCGTCACGTGCGTTCTAGTTCTCAGACCTGCTGCCGACGATGCACGCAATGCCCTGGCCGATTGGAAAGCGTCCGGTGGCACCACTCGCCCGGAGCCACCGGCTCAGGAAAAATTCGATGTGATCGTCGACGCCTTGCTCGGAATCGGACAAACGAGGCCACTGCAAGGCGCGCTGCTCTCCGCCGCGCAGTGGATCAACGCGCAACACGCGCGCGTGATTGCGATCGACGTACCGAGCGGGCTCGACCCCGATCGCGGCTCCTGGATCGGAGGCGTTGAAGGCGTCTTCGCTTCCGAGACGATCACGTTCATCGCAGATAAGCCCGGCTTGCACACAGGCGACGGCGTAGACGCGGCCGGCATCGTCATACTGGACAGGCTTGGCATCGAAGCCGGATCGACTCGGACCATGTTGGCCGACCTCTCCGATTTTCCGCAGGTCGTCACGCCACGGCGGCGCAACACCCACAAAGGGAGCTACGGCCAGGCACTGATCATCGGCGGCGGCGCCGGGATGGTCGGCGCCGCACTGCTCGCGGCGCGCGCGGCACTCGCTATCGGCGCCGGCCGCGTCTACGTCGATTGCATCGGTGCACCCGAGTTCCTGGTCGACCCTTGCCGACCCGAACTGATGTTTCGTCCCTATGCGTCGATCGAAAACCCGCATTCGATCGTGATCGGCTGCGGCCTCGGTAGAAGCGACGCTGCGCGGCGGGCGCTGCAATGGGCACTGGATAGCGACGCCTCGCTGGTCATCGATGCCGATGCCCTGAACCTGTTGTCGCAGGGCCCGGCGCTTGGTGAGTACCTGGCTGCGCGCAGTGCCATCACCGTGCTCACCCCGCATCCGCTCGAGGCGGCGCGTTTGCTCGAAACATCGACCGAAGAAATCCAGCTTGATCGCGTGGCGCGGGCACGAGAGCTGGCAACGCGCCATCGAAGCACCGTCGTGCTGAAGGGCGCGGGCACCGTTATCGTTCATACCAATGGCCGCTGCGCGATCAACCCCACCGGGGGTCCCGCACTCGCAACCGCGGGGACCGGCGATGTGCTCGCAGGCGTGATCGGAG
>JBGSWX010000246.1:0-4882 GCA_041751695.1 Burkholderiaceae bacterium
GCCGATCGTTGAACGCATCGCGCGCATGCACGGCGGCGATTTGCATCTGTCGGCGAACGCGCCGCACGGATTGCGCGTCGAAATGCGCCTCGCTCGCTGAAGCCGACTCAAACTAATCGCCGATCAGCAACACCACCGCCAACGCCGCGATCCCTTCGCCGCGGCCGGTGAAGCCGAGCTTCTCGCTGGTCTTGCCCTTGACGCTGACAGCGCTCGCGGCAAGCTCGCACGCTGCCGCGATCGTCTGGCACATCGCCGAAACGTGCAGTGCGATTTTGGGCTGTTCGGCGATCACGGTGGCGTCGATGTTCTCGATGCGCCAGCCGGCCTCGCGCACGCGCTTCGCTGCGTGCTGCAGCAGCAGGCGGCTGTCGGCATTCCTGTACGCCGCGTCGGTGTCGGGAAACAGTTGCCCGATATCTCCCATCGCTGCGGCGCCGAGGATGGCGTCAGCGATCGCGTGCAACAAGACGTCCGCGTCCGAATGGCCGAGCAGTCCGCGCGAGCTGGCGATCTCGACACCGCCGAGCACCAGCTTGCGACCGGGCACCAGCGCGTGCACGTCGAATCCCTGTCCGACACGAATTTTCATCACACGCCATTCCTTTCGCCGAGGATCGCACGGGCGAGCGTCAGATCCTGGAACGTGGTGACCTTGATGTTGGTCGCCGAGCCCAGGACCAGCCGCGGAAAATTCCCGCTGCGCTCGATGGCGCTTGCGTCGTCGGTGATGCCTTCGAGCGCGCCGGCGCTCAACGCGGCGCGCAGCGATGCAACGCGAAAAAGCTGCGGCGTCTGTGCGCACCACAAGGTATCGCGCTGCAAGGTTTCGACGACGTATCCGTCCTCGCCGCGTTTCAACGTATCCGTAAGAGGCACGGCGAGCAGGCCGCCGCGGTCGTCGTCGCCCGCTTGATCGATCAATCGCGCCAGCTCGGCGCTGCCCAGGCACGGCCGCGCGGCGTCGTGCACGAGCACGCGATCATCGTCCTGCATGCGATCGGTCAGCGCAACCAGTCCATTGAGCACGCTCTGCGCACGGGACGCGCCGCCGACCGGCAAAAACTCAACGCGCTCAGCATGCGTCTGCATCGATTTCCACAGCTCGTCCGCCGGCGCGACCACAACAAATAGCCGTTCGATGCGCTTGTCGGCCAGCATCGCGGCAATCGAATGCTCGAGCATCGTGCGGCTGCCCAGGCGCAAATACTGCTTTGGAGTTTCATGGCCGATGCGCATACCCAAGCCCGCAGCGGCAATCAACGCGAAATATCGATTAGGTTTTGGCACAACGAGCAGCTCATGGATCGCTTCGTATAATAACGATCGACTTCGGCAGCTGGCGCAAAGGCTCGGCTGCCGTATTTTTTTGCGCATTTACTTGAAGCACCAGGAAGAAGTCTCGACACTCACGCCCGAGGCGGCATCAGCGGGCATCACTTCGTGGACCCTGCCGTCCGCGGGGACCCGCTTTGCCCTCGCCCGCCCACCGGGTTCCGGCGACGCCTGGTTGCTGAGTCAATTCGCCGCGCAGGCTCGCCAAGAGCAACGGTTGGTCGTAGCGATATCGGCCGATGCGCTCGACGCGCAGCGCCTGGTCGATGAGATCCGCTACTTCGATCCATCGCTGGCGGTGCGTCCGCTGCCCGATTGGGAGACGCTGCCGTACGACACGCTGTCTCCGCACCAGGACCTCGTGTCCGAGCGCCTTGAAACGCTGTACCGATTGAGCCAGCCGCACTCAGAAATCGACGTGCTGGTCGTGTCCGCCACCAGCGCACTTTATCGGCTGTCACCTGCGCAGTACGTCGCCGGTCACACATTTTTCTTCAAGCAGGGTCAGACGATCGACGCCGAGCCTCTGCGCGCGCAGCTGGTGTTCGCCGGCTACCAGCACGTGTCGCAAGTGGTCGCGCCGGGCGAGTTTGCGATTCGCGGCGGATTGATCGATCTGTTTCCGATGGGTTCGGCGCTGCCGTATCGCCTCGACCTGTTCGGCGACCAACTCGACACCATTCGCGCGTTCGATCCGGACACGCAGCGCGGCTTGTATCCGGTACCCGAAGTGCGGTTACTACCGGGCCGCGAGTTTCCGATCGACGAAGCAGCGCGCCAAGCGTTTCGCCGCCGCTGGCGCGAGCGCATCGAAGGCGATCCGAGCCGCTCGAGCGTTTACAAGGACATCGGCACCGGCATCGCGTCGGCGGGCATCGAGTACTACTTACCGCTGTTTTTCGACGAGACGGCAACGCTGTTCGATTACCTGCCGCCCACCAGCGTGCTGGCGCTGCACGGGCCGATCGAAGCCGCCATGACGCGATTCTGGAACGAGACCAGCGAACGCTATCGATTCTTGTCGCGCGATGTGACGCGGCCGATCGTGCCGCCGGCTGATCTTTTTCTCAACGCCGAAGGATTCTTCTCGCTCGCCAAGGAGTACGGGCGCATCTCGTTGGCTGATGTTGCAAATACGGGAGCGCACGAGGGCTTCGAAGCGCTGTCGCTGCTCGCCGTCGAGCGCCGCGCTGAAGATCCGATCAGCCGGCTGCGCGCGTTCACGGACGCTTTTACAGCCGCCGGGTACGGCCGCGTGCTGATCGTTGCCGATTCTGCCGGCCGGCGCGAAACGATCTCGCAAATGCTGACTGAATATCAATTGCCGTTCGCGGATAACGCGGACTTCAACGCTTTCATGGCATCCGACGCGGCGATCGGCCTCGGTGTCGCGCCACTGCATGAAGGATTCGTGCTGCGCGATCCGCGCATAGCGGTCGTCACCGAGACCGAGCTGTACGCAGCAAGCCCGCGCCGATTGCGCGGACGGCAGCGCGAGCGCGCCTCGAATGTCGAGGCGATGATCCGTGACCTCGCAGAATTGCGGGTCGGTGATCCGGTGGTGCATGTCGAGCACGGCATCGGACGCTATCTCGGGTTGCAGAGCATGGACATGGGCGACGGCCCGACCGAGTTTTTGCACCTCGAGTACGCGAACGAAACCACGCTATACGTGCCGGTCGCACAGTTGCATCTGATCGGCCGCTACTCGGGCGCCGATCCCGACGCTGCGCCGCTGCATCAGCTCGGCAGCGGCGATTGGGACCGCGCGCGCCGCAAGGCGGCTAAGCAGGTGCGCGATACCGCCGCCGAGCTGCTCAATTTGTACGCGCTCAGAGCGGCACGCAAGGGTTATGCATTCAACTTCAAGCAGCACGACGTTGAAGCGTTCGCCGAGGGCTTTCCGTTTGAGGAAACGCCCGATCAGCAGGCTGCGATCGAGGCGGTGCTGAAGGACATGAGCGCGAGCTTTCCGATGGATCGCCTGGTGTGCGGCGACGTGGGCTTCGGCAAGACCGAAGTTGCGTTGCGCGCGGCTTTTGCCGCCGTTGCGGACGGCAAGCAGGTGGCCGTGTTGTGTCCCACCACCCTGCTGGCAGAGCAGCACATGCAGACATTCCGCGATCGCTTCGCCGACTGGCCGGTCAACATCGCGGAGCTGTCGCGCTTTCGCTCGAGCAAAGAAATTTCGCAGTCGGTCGCAGGCATCAACGCCGGCACGATCGATATCGTGATCGGCACCCACAAGCTTCTGACCGAATCGATCAACTTCGAGCGGCTCGGACTCGTCATCATCGACGAAGAGCACCGCTTCGGCGTGCGGCAGAAAGAGCAGCTCAAGGCGCTGCGCGCCGAAGTCGACGTGCTGACGCTGACTGCGACGCCGATCCCGCGCACGCTGGCGATGTCGCTCGAAGGCATTCGCGAATTCTCGGTGATCGCCACTGCGCCGCAGCGCCGACTTGCAATCAAGACCTTCATGCGCAAGGAAAGCCCGTCGCTGATCCGCGAAGCCGTGCTGCGCGAGCTGAAGCGCGGCGGCCAGGTGTACTTCCTGCATAACGAAGTCGACACGATCGACAACCGGCGCGCGCGCCTGGCCGAGCTGTTGCCCGAGGCGCGCATCGAGATCGCGCATGGTCAGATGCCGGAACGCGATCTAGAGCGCGCGATGCGCGATTTCTACCAACAGCGCTTCAATCTGCTGTTGTGCACGACGATCATCGAAACCGGCATCGACGTCCCCACTGCGAACACAATCATCATTCACCGCGCCGACAAGTTCGGGCTGGCGCAGCTGCACCAGCTGCGCGGCCGAGTCGGCCGCTCGCATCACCAGGCGTATGCGTACCTGATGGTGCCCGACGCCGGCGGCCTGACGAAGAACGCCGAGAAGCGCCTCGAAGCGATCCAGAATCTCGAAGAACTCGGCAGCGGCTTCTATCTGGCGATGCACGATCTGGAGATCCGCGGCGCCGGCGAAGTGCTCGGCGAGAGCCAGAGCGGCAACATGCAGGAAGTCGGGTTCGATCTGTACACGCAGATGCTGAACGCCGCGGTGCGCGCATTGCGCTCAGGGCGTGAGCCCGATCTGCTAGCGCCGCTGCGCGTCGTAACCGAAATCAATCTGCACGTGCCGGCGCTGCTGCCTACGGACTACGTCAACGACGTCCATCAGCGGCTGTCGATGTACAAGAAGCTTGCGTCGGCCGATAGCGAAGATGAGTTGATCGGCAGGCAGGAGGAGTTGGTTGACCGCTACGGCAAGCTGCCCGAAGCCGCCAAAGCATTGATCGAAACGCATCGGCTGCGGCTGCTCGCCGAAAAACTCGGCGTGAAGAAGATCGATGCATCTGGCGACGGGATCGTGATCCAGTTCGTCCCCGATCCGCCGTTTGACACGGCTAAGTTGATTCAACTAATGCAGCGCTCGAAGACGATGCGCCTGGCGGGCCCCGAGCGTCTTCGCGTCGAAGAGAAGACCGCCAATCTCGATGCACGCCTGCAGCGGCTGCGCGAAGTGCTCAGGGCGATCAGCTGATCAGCG
>JBGSWX010000247.1:0-4560 GCA_041751695.1 Burkholderiaceae bacterium
AGATGAGTTGATCGAGCGCCAGGAGGAGCTGGTCGATCGCTACGGCAAATTACCCGAAGCGGCGAAGGCATTGCTCGAGACGCATCGGCTGCGACTGACCGCCGAAAAGCTCGGCGTCAAAAAGATCGATGCGTCGGCCGACGCAATCGTGATCCAGTTCGTTCCCCACCCTCCTTTCGATACGGCTAAGCTGATTCAAATAATGCAGCGCGCCAAGACGATGCGGCTGGCGGGTCCCGAGCGGTTGCGCATCGAAGAGCAACCAGCCAACCTCGACGCGCGGCTGTTGCGGCTGCGCGAAGTGCTCAGAGCGATCAGCGGATCACCGATTTGCGCAAGATGAACTTCGATCCGCAGTCGGGAAAGCCATCGAGCCGGCACGCTGTCTCGTAGCCGAGCCGGTAATAGAACTCCGGCGCCTGGAAGCTGAACGTGTCGAGGTACAGCAGCCGGCAGCCGCGCTCGAGCGCGATGGCTTCAACCTCGCGCATTAGCAAGGCGCCGATGCCTCGGCGGCGCAACGCTTCGTCGACCCAAATCTGTTGCAACTCGCACGCCGTGCCCCACCAGCGCGCAAGCGCCCCGCCGACAAGCGTTCCCTCGGAACTTTTCGCGTAACACGCGAAGCGGCGAATCGCTGCCAGATCGGCGGCGCGCTGGTTATAGCTGTGCAAACCGCGATCGATGGCCGCCACATCGACGTCGGTCGGGTCCTGTAGACATTCAACGTGAAACGACTGCATCGTGAATCGCGTCGGTTCACTTAATAGCGATCGTCGGCTGATATCCCTCCACACCCATCTGCCACAAGAAAAACGTAAAGACGTCCGCCCGCTGCTGCAGTTGCTGCGCTTTTGTGCTGCCGACTCCGTGACCGGCATCGAAGTCGAGCCGCAGCAGGACCGGCTTGCTGCCGCCGGGCAACGCAGCCTGTGCGGCCATCAAGCGCGCCGCCGTTTTTGTGCTGTGCCAAACCTCTACGCGCGGGTCATGCACACCATGCGTGAGCAGGACGGCGGGATACTTTTTGCCGTCGACGATCTGGTGATAGGTGCTCATCGCAAGCAGTGCGCGGAAGCCCCCCTCGTTGGTCCGTGTCCCGAACTCGGGGATGTTGGGAACCCCGTTTGGAGTGACCTCGGCGCGCACCGCATCAAGTAAGCCGACCGCTGGCACCGCGGCCACGAACAAGTCGGGGCGTTCGGTCATAGCGCGGCCGACCAGAATGCCGCCGGCACTTCCGCCGAGAATGCCGAGCCGATCCGGGCTGGTCCACTTTTGCGCGATCAACCATTCCGCGCACGCGATGAAGTCCTTCCACGTGTTTGGCTTGGTGCCCTGAAAGCCGCCCTTGTACCACTCCTGCCCATAGACGCCGCTTCCGCGCGGGTTGGCGATCGCATAGACGCCGCCAGCATCGAGCCATGCCAAGCGGCTCACGCTGTAGAACGGTTCTTCGGTGATGCCGTAGCTTGCGTAACCGTTCAGGATGGTCGGATTGCGGCCATCGAGCTTAGCGCCGCGCTTGTGAATGATCGACATTGGCACCATCACGCCGTCGTGACTTTTCACCTTGACTTCGGTGGCAACCACATCGGCCGGCGCATCATATGTACCTTCCGGTTGCAGACCTGAGTTGCGCACGCTGCCGTCTGCCCCCACAAGATAAATCTGGCGCGCACGGTTCCAGCCCTGCAACTCGAGCACTAAGCCTGGAAAGCGTGGATCGGCCGCGCCGAGCGCGCCTTCGTCGCCACTTAACTGAAACGAGCCTTGCACAGGCAGCTTGACCTCAACCACCTCACCTGCGCCTGCATGCGCGCGTTTGAACAAGCGCTTGACGTTGCCATCGCGGGCTTCGATGTACAGCGCGTCGGCTGCCGCAGTAATCCCCGTTACGACGCGCTCGCTTTGCGCCACCAGCACCTGCGCGTTGGACAGGCCGGGTTTCCTCAAATCGATGCGCAACACTTGCGACCGCGGTGCACCCTTGTGCGACAGCAACGAGAGCGTGCCGTTGAAATACGCCACGCCGGTCACCTCGTCACTCGGATCAACGACGCGCCGCCACGTTGGCTTGCCCGCAAGCACACCGGCGGCCGGCGCGGCGAACAGCCCGATCTCGCGCTGTGTGCCGTTGAACACGTAGCCGAGTGCCCAGCTCCCGTCATACGTGATGCCGGCGATCGGAATTTCCGCCGGACCGATGTCCACTCCCCGCACACCGAGCCCGAACACCGGCACTGCGCGCGCAACTTCGTCGCCACGCTTCATCATGAACACCTGACTCTTCTGATATTTCTCGGTGTCTGGCATGCCCGGCTTCAGCTCCTGCAGCCGATTGAAGAGCATCGTGCGGCCGTCGGGCGAGAAATTCACGCCGGCGAAATCAGCACGGTCGATCGGCTGTCCAACCGCTTTCCCGGACCGCGTATCCAGCACTTGTAGCACCGCAGCTTCCGATCCCTGCGCGGAAAGACCGTAGGCGACGAACGCGCCGCCGGGCGCCGCGCTGTAATAATTGATCGCATGCGGTTTGCCGGTTCGCTTTTCAACGGCTTCCGGGTCGACCAGCATCCGGTCCTGGCCGCGCAAGCCCTGGCGCAGCAGCAGCTTGAATTGATTCTCACTGGCACCGCGACGCTCCAAGAACCATCGATCGCCGGTCTCGCGAGCCACTTGAGTGACGCGCGAGGCAACGGCGTCCTCATATTTGACGATGCTCGCAAACATCGCCTGGCGTCCCGGAATACGCGCGAGCAACGACGTCGTGTAGTCGCTCTGCGACTTCATCCACGCCGTAACCTCGGGCGACTTGACGTCTTCCAGCCAGCGATACGGGTCGGCCACTTCAGTGCCAAAGAAGGTCTCATTCGCCACACGAGCGGGCGGCGCAGCGGGTGCTTGCGCCGATGCGCAAGGAACCATTGCAGCAAGAGCCAGGCTGAAAAACAAAATTCGCATCACGGGAGCCCCCGTTGAGGTGAACGCGACGCGCAGATTAGCCTACGAGCCGGTCATTTTCGAGTCGGCAATCTAAACTGGTGGCGATGAAGGATCTAGTGATTCAGGGGCCGATGTTGTCAGCCGAAGCCATCGATACGTTCAAAGTGGTTTGCCTGCCCGAGCGGATTACTTTGTACCGACGCGCCGCGCGCTGCGTGGCGGTTCGGGACGACGCCCAGACGCGCAAGGCGGTGCAAGGGTTGTCCGACTTCTGGAAACTCGACAACGCCTTCGTCGATCCGAAGCTACGCCTGTGCGACTTTCGTTTGCTGGCGCTAGACATGGATTCGACGCTGGTAAACATCGAAACGCTCGACGAAGTTGCCGCGTATGCCGGCAAGGGCAAGCAAGTCGCTGCGATCACCGAATCGGCAATGCGCGGCGAGGTAGATTACAAGGAGAGCTTGCGACGGCGAGTGGCGATGCTGGCCGGGGTCGATGCAACGCTGCTCGCCCGGGTGCACGACGAAAAACTGGCTCTCAATGACGGTGCGCAGCATCTTGTTTCCGAATGCCGGCGCGAAGGAATGAAGATCCTGCTGGCGACCGGCGGCTTTACGTTCTTCACCGAACGCATCAAAGATAAGTTGAACATCGACTACACGCGATCGAACGAACTCGAGATCATCGACGGCCGCCTGACCGGAAAAGTAACCGGCCCACATGGCGGCGAAATCGTCGATGCCGAAGGCAAGGCTCACGCTGTGCGCGAAGCGTGCGCGGACATTGGGTGCGCGACCGCGAAGGCAATCGTGATCGGCGACGGTGCGAACGACGTCAAGATGATGCGGCTTGCCGGGATCTCGGTCGCCTATCGTGCCAAGCCGGTCGTCCGCGAGCAGGCGACCTACGCGTTAAATCACAGTACGCTCGACGGCGTGCTCAACTTGTTTACGGAGACATCGAATGCGTAATCGGGCAGTTCTCGCGTGCGTGCTGCTGGCTGCGTGCGCCACCCCCCATCAGCAGCGCGCACAACCACCGGACTTCCTTTTCAAGGATGAAATTTTCGCAGCGCCTTCCGAGCGAATCGCCGCCACTGATGTGTTCGCGTTGAGCGACCGGATGAAGCTTTATTTGCGCACGGAGATCGCCGGCCAGATGCGCCAGATTGGTTCGCCGCAAGGCTTGATCAATGCGCTCTACGAGAGAGATCAGCTACAGCTGCAGTACGACGCCAGCATGACCCGCAATGCTGCGCAGGCATTCGACGCGCGCGCCGGAAATTGTCTTTCGCTGGTGGTCATGACCGCCGCCTTTGCGAAACAGTTAGGGTTGCAGGTCACCTATCAGAGCGCCTATCTGGAGGAAACGTGGGGGCGCAGCGGCGACCTGCTTGTGCGCAGCGGGCATGTCAACGTGACTCTCGATAGAAGAATGGGCGATAGGAACACCATCGCGGCTGCCAGCGCCATGACGATCGATTTTCTGCCCGCCGAGAGCCTGCGCGGACTGCGGTCAAGCGTCATTCCGGAGGAGACGATCGTCGCGATGTACATGAACAACAAGGCCGTGGAAGCGCTCGTCGACGGGCGTTCTGACGATGCGTACGCC
>JBGSWX010000248.1:0-3446 GCA_041751695.1 Burkholderiaceae bacterium
CGCCACGCGGTCACACGAGCGCGCCCGGCGTCGTCGTGCGCGAGCTCCGCACCCCAGGCCTGGTACGCAATCGTCGCCAGCGAATAGCCGAGATAGGCGGCGATCAGCGTGATCGCCAGCCACAACGTCGCTGCCTGCGTCGCCATGCCCGCCGGCGGCGAGAACATCAAGGCGAAGCCCACGGCCAGCGGCGGGATCGCGAAAAAAATCGGCCGTAGGTAAGAGCCGCGCTGTTTGCCGGCGTCGACGAGTGCGCCGAGCAGCGGATCGATCAGCGCGTCGAGGAGTCGCGCGCCAAGCAGCACAGAGCCGATCACCGTCAAGGCTAGGCCGGTGGCCTCGGCGTAGAACTTCGGCACGAGCACATAGACCGGCAGCGCCATCATCGCCAGCGGCATTCCGAGCAGCGCGTAGGAGGCGAGCCCGCGCGAATTGGCCGACGGGTGTTTCAGCCCAGTGATTGACGAGTCGGGTGCGGAAGCCGGGTCCATCGAGCGGGCGCTCAGAGCGCCGCTCGCTGCAGCAGCTCAGTGCGCAGCCTCGGCGCGCTGGTTTTGGGGTCGAGCCAGATAGCAAAGAATGCGCGGCCGAACGCAGGGTCGTCGATCACGCCGATGAAACGGCCTTCGAAGTAAAAGCGCGTCGCGCCACCGGCCAAATGGACGCCGGTCAGCGTCTGGCCCGCCGCCACGTCGGGGAAGATCCTGGCCATCTGGCGCTGCCACCCGGCGAGCTGTTCCTCGCTGCCGAGCTTCAGCTTTTCGATTTCGTCCCGGCTTCGCTCGGCGATCGCGCCGCCCTTCAGCCGCCGCGCGTACGTCAGCTCGAGCGCGAAGCGTTGCGACGCCAGATCGCTGATGTCGATGCCGCGCTCAGGGACGTACAACCGCGCGTCGTAAATGTGCAGCCCGAACCACGTCAGCCGACCGCTGCCGGCGGGCCGTGCACCGGCGATGTCGTGCGTGATATAGGCAGGCGCCGCTGCAGCGGCCGGTGACTCGGCCGGCTGTGACTGTGCCAGTGTTGCTGAGGGAAACAGCGCAGGAAACAGCGCGGGCAGCAGCGCCAGCAACAGTGCATTACGCATGCGCCAGCGTGAACTGCACGACGTCGGTGTTCTTGCGCGCAAACGCCGCCTCGCAGTACGCCAGGTAGAACTGCCAGATGCGAATGAAGCGATCGTCGAAGCCGAGCGCGCGCACGTCGGCGATTCGTGCCATGAAGCGCTGGCGCCAGGTGGCCAGCGTGCGCGCGTAATCGCGGCCGAACGCATGGGCGTCGATCACCTTGAGGCCGGCGCTCGCGGCTTGCTCCTTGAATGCACTGGGCGACGGCAGCATGCCGCCGGGGAAGACATACTGCTGAATGAAGTCGGTGCCGACCCGGTAGCGGGCAAACAACTCATCGGCGATCACGATCGTCTGCACGCACGCGCGGCCGGTGGGCGCCAGGCAGCGCCGCAGCGCGGCGAAATACGAAGGCCAGTAGGCCTCGCCGACGGCCTCGAACATTTCGATCGACGCGATGCCATCGTAGCGCGCGTTCTCATCGCGATAGTCCTGCAACCGCAGGTCCGCCGTGATGTGCCGTGTTGCCAGTCGTTGGTGCGCGTAATCGAGTTGCTCGCGCGACAGCGTGAGCGCGGTGACTTTGTGGCCGGCTGTGCCGGCCGCCTCAGCGAAGCCGCCCCAGCCGCAGCCGATTTCGAGCACGTGGGCCGCGGACGGGAGCGCGAGCTGGTCGAGCACGCGCTGATACTTTGCCTGCTGGCCACGCGCGAACTCGTCGTCACCGACGGGCGCATGCGCACTGTCGTGCGCCGCGTTCAGCAGCGCGCTCGAATACGTCATCGACGGGTCGAGCCACAGCTTGTAGAACTCGTTGCCCAGGTCGTAGTGCGCGTGAATATTTTTCTTGGCGCGCGCCTTGGTGTTGCGATTCAACAAGTGCCGCAGCCGGTACGCGATGCGGCCGAGCAATGTTCCGTAGAACATTTTCTCGGCGGCTTCGCGATTGTGAATGAAGAAGCTCAGCAGGTGCGCGAGATCCGACGTCGACCAGTCCCCGGCGATGTACGACTCGGCAAATCCGATGTCGCCGCTTTTCAATGCGGCAATCACACCCCAGTTGGCCAGCCGCAGATCGGCACGCTCGTCGGAGTGCGGGTTGCCGTAATGCCCGCGCTGGCCATCGGGAAAGACAATGTCAAGGTGGCCGTGCTGCAAGCGTTCCAGCAGGCTGATCGCAACTCGTCCCTGCGCCGGAAACTGCGATATATCGAGCGCGGCCCGCCGGCGAAACTCAAGAGCAAGTTCGTTCATTCGATCGTTCTAGCGCGTGACGTTGATCGCCGGCGGTTCCGGCTTCGAGAAAAACGGCACGTGCTTCAGCCACAGCCTGAGCGCCTGCCAGTGGATGCGCGCGATCACCCCAAAAGCGAACAGCGGATAGCGAACCAGCGCGCGCACCAGCGTCGCGTCGGTCAGCGGCACGAGCTCACCGGCAACCGACGTTTGCAACAACGGTCCGTTGTCATCGTCGTAATCGATACGCCCGATAAAACGCTTTGGATGTTCCGCGTTCTCCTTCGATGGCTCACTCAACATGAAGCGGAATCGATAGCGGCCGTCGACGGCGCAAAACGGCGAAACGTGCAGCACCTTGCGCGCGCCCAGTTCTTCGCCCCATGAGAGAGGGCGGCCGTCGCCGTGTGCGAGCAGGTAGAAATGCCGCTCGCCGAACGTGTTGTTGACTTCGCATACGGCCGCGCGCAATGCGCCGTCGGCACGATGCGCAAACCAGAAGCTCACCGGATTGAAGACGAAGCCGAACAGGCGCGGGAACGTGTGCAGCCACACCTCACCATCAGCATCGGTCACGCCTTCGCTGCGCAACAGGCGGTCGATCCATCCCAGCAGCGGACCGCCGTCACCATGATCGGCGTCGTTGATGCTGAAAATACCGCGTCGATTGAACTTCAGCCCGCGCAGGCGTGCCGGCCGGTGGGCGAGCGCGCGCAGCGGCAATCGCAGGAACCACGCCGGATAGGTAAAGCGATTGACCGCCAGACGCAGCCGCGCATGGCGAATCTGACCAAAGCCGATCTCCGGCTCGTTGTTTACCGCCACCATTGCGCCCAGCTCCGTTCCCTTACCTCTGCTACGGTTCAATCTACTGAACGGATGCAGCCATCGAATTCCGAGGGCGGGCCGGATTCGGCGCGGAACGCATGATCGCCTCGGCCACCGCCTGGCCCGACTTGAGCCCATCTTCGTGAAACCCGTAGCCCGTCCAAGCGCCCGCGAACCACACCTGGCGCTGCCCCTGAACGTCGGCCAGCCGGCGCTGCGCGGCGATCGCACGGCGGTCGAAGATCGGATGGCTGTACTCGATCGTTGTGATGACAGTGTCGGCGCGCGGCTCGATGCGCGGGTTCAAACTCAACA
>JBGSWX010000249.1:0-3528 GCA_041751695.1 Burkholderiaceae bacterium
AAGCGCGCACGCTGCGTGCTGAGCCGGCCGTCGAGCCGGGTTTTGACCTCGACGTAGCGCTTGTGATGAAACAGCGCCAGTTGAAAATCCGTACGCGCTTCATACAGCGCCGAAAGCCGCTCGTGCGAATCGGCGGGCCGCCTCAGATCGCCCAGCTCTTCGGCCTGCATCAGTGCTGGCGCCAAAATGGACAGCCCCTCGTGTTCACGCCCGGCACCCACGAGGTGATATCCGAGTTCGAGCCTGGCCTGCACTTCGCGCAGGCGAAAACCACTTTGCGCGGCTTCCATCACCGCCGCGTTCAGGTCGGCCAGGCCTTCGCTGAATTTGCCGAGCCAGCAGCGCGCAGCGCCACGCTGAATGCGGGCGGCGATCGCATTGGCGCGATCGGCCGTGCTGGACAACAACTCGAGCGCGACCTCGAAGTGTTCTTCCGCATCGGCCATGCGGCGCTCAACGGTGCCGGCGTCGCCGCCTAGCGCATAGCGCAACCCCTCGCTGGCGTCGACCATGCCGAACTGCAGCACCACCAGTCCTTCGTCGGCGGCCGAACCCGACGGCAGCTCGAGCGCGGATTTCAGCGATTCGCGCGCGGCTTCGAAATCGCCGAGCATCGTGTGAACGGTCGATTGATGCACGAGCGCGCGCCGGACGCCGGCGTGATCGTTGTGCTGCTTTGCCAGTTTCTGCACCTGGGCGAAGCCGTCGAGCGCCTCGCCGTATTCGCCGAGCTCGCAGCACGCGCTCGCGAGCTGCGTATTGACCCTGCACTGCGCAGCAAAGTCTTCCTGTGCGCGATACACCTGCTCGGCCTGCGACAACTGGCGTATCGCGCCCGACCAGTCGCCGACCTGCATCAGCGCAGAGCCCGCGATGAAGTGCGCGCGCGCCATCAAGCCGTCGGCCGTGCGCGCCCGCGCCACGCTCTGGGCGCGCAACGCAAAGACCACCGCATCGTGCGGCTCGGTGTTGATCAGCTTTTCGGCGCGCTCGATCAGCGCGTACGGATCGATCTGATCGGTCGCACGACGTGCGGCGCCGTCGAGACCCGAGCCGTCGGCGCCGATTCCGCTCAAGTGATCCGATGATTCGCTGGCACGCTTCATCGCTCGAGCACCCAGGTGTCCTTGGTGCCGCCGCCTTGCGACGAATTGACGACCAGCGATCCCTCGCGCAGTGCCACCCGGCACAGCCCGCCTGGCACGGTGACCACGTCTTTGCCCGACAACACGTAGGGCCGCAGGTCGATGTGGCGCGGAGCGAGGCCCGATTCGACGTAGGTCGGGCACGTCGAAAGCGCGAGCGTCGGCTGCGCGATGTAGTTTTCCGGACGGGCGCGCAGCCGCGCAGAAAAGTCGTCGCGCTCGCTTTGGGTCGAGGCGGGCCCGACCAGCATTCCATAGCCCCCCGCGCCGTGGACTTCCTTGACCACCAGTTCTTTCAGGTGCGCCAGCGTGTATTCGAGCTGCTCGGCGTCGCGGCACACGTGCGTCGGAACGTTCGACAGGATCGGTTTTTCGCTCAGGTAGAAATCGATCATGTCGGGCACATACGGGTAGATCGACTTGTCGTCGGCGATTCCGGTGCCAATCGCGTTGGCCAGCGTGACTTTGCCGGCGCGATAAACCGCGAGCAACCCGGCAACTCCCAGCGTGGAGTCGCCACGAAACGAAACAGGGTCGAGAAAATCGTCGTCGATGCGGCGATAGATCACATCGACCCGCTTCGGACCGCGTGTGGTGCGCATGTAAACGTGGTTGTCGTGCACGAACAGATCCTGTCCTTCGACCAGCTCGATCCCCATTTGCTGCGCCAAAAACGCATGCTCGAAATACGCGGCGTTGTACATCCCGGGCGTCAACAGCACGACGGTCGGATCATCGACGCCGGGCGGCGCCACGGAGCGCAGATTTTCGAGCAGCACATCGGGATAATGCGCGACCGGAGCCACTCGATTCCGCGCAAATAGGTCGGAAAACAGGCGCATCATCATCTTGCGGTTTTCGAGCATGTACGAGACGCCGCTCGGAACGCGCAGGTTGTCTTCCAGGACGAAGAATTCGCCGCTGTTGGCCGAAGTCGCCACGCGGACCAAGTCGATGCCCGCAACATGCGAATAAATGTTGCTCGGCACATCGACCCCGTGCATCTCGGCCCGGTATTGCGAGTTGCCGAAAACCTGTTCGGCCGGGATGCGGCCAGCACGCACGATGTCCTGATCGTGATACACGTCGTGCAGGTACATGTTGAGCGCGCGCACGCGCTGCTTCAGCCCCGCTTCCAGTAGCTTCCATTCGGCCGCCGGAATGATGCGCGGCACGACATCAAACGGAATGACACGCTCGGTACCGCGGCCCTCGGCACCCTCGCCCTTGTCCCCATCTTCGTCCTTGCCGTAGACGGCGAACGTGACGCCGACGCGGCGAAAGGCGAGATCGGCCTCCGCGCGCTTGAACTGCATGGCCTCACGCGACTGCTCCGACAGCCAGCGCTCGAGCTCGAGATAATGTGTACGGACACGCTCGTGCCCGTCGTACATTTCGTCGTACGGCTTCTGCATCGGCTACCCCCAACAGCCAGTTTAGCGGCCTGCGTAAGGCTCGGGCGGTCCCGGGATTGCGTCGGTCGCGGGGGTCTCAAGGGTGGTCACGCCCACTGGCGAAGGCACGCGCATCGCACCGGCGCGGTTATGCCAATAGCGAGCGCCCAATTGCCGCTCGGCCAACAATTCACTGCGGCCATCGCGCCCAAATCGCCATTGCAGCGCTCCGGCGTGGTCGGTGCGATGAAGCGCGATCGTCATTGCCTCGTAGCGCGCAACGATTTCGGCGTGCGGATGACCGAAGCGGTTTCGATACCCCGCCTGCGCCACCGCCGTGCTCGCGCCGAGCGACGCGAGCAGCGCTTCGCTCGACGAAGATCGGCTGCCGTGATGCGGCACCGTGAGCCAGGTCGCGCGCAGCGCCGGCCCTCTTTGCAGCAACGCTGCCTCGTCGGCCAGCGGAATATCGCCGGTGAGTAACAACCGAATCGAATCCAACGTCACCAGAATCACGCAGCTCATCGAATTGGTCGCGCGCTTCGCCGCGTAATCCATTTGCGTCGGATGCAAGACGCTGAATGCGAGTGAGCCCGCGCTCCAGTGCATGCCTGACTGACATCGCTCCACATCGTTGCGCGCGCCGAGCGCCGGATGACCCGACGCAATGGACGAGATCACGCGCTCGACCGTGACTCCGCGCATCACCGAGGCGGCTCCGCCCGAGTGATCGTTATCGAGGTGCGACACGATCATTCCGTCGAGCCGACCGAACCCTCGATGCCGAAGATACGGCAGGATGATTCGCTCGCCCGCATCTGAATCGCTCGTATAGCGCGGCCCGGCGTCGTATAGCCACACTTGCCGGTCTGTTTCAATCAGCAACGCGGATCCCTGTCCGACGTCGAGCGCGGTGACCCACACGTCGTCGGCGCCGGCCCGCAGCGGCGGCCACACGAACATCGGCAACAGCGCCATCGCGCCGATGG
>JBGSWX010000250.1:0-3003 GCA_041751695.1 Burkholderiaceae bacterium
GCGATGACTTCCAGATAAGCGCGCGCACCGAGCTTGAGCAGCGCGTTGTGCGTGCCCATCGCAACGTGCTGGCCTCCGGGTGAAGGGCACGCGCCGAGTTGTTGCTCGACCCAATCGACGCCGCGCGTAAGGTCCGTGCACGCAACAACAAGGTGGTCGAGCTCGCTGCGCCTCATCAGCCGATCAGCTTTCCGCTTTCGCGGAACGGATGCGACGGACCGAAGTCGCCGACGTACTCGGTATGCGTCACCAGCCGCTGCCCGTTCCACCAATGCAGCTGAAACGCAGGCGGCTCCATGATGAAGTGGTCGGCACCGTGTGGCGCGATGTCGAGCGCCACTTGATGCGCCGGGCTGGGGCACGTGCTGGCAGTGGTGCCGCCGAAACGCACGGTGATGGGTCGATGCAGATGACCGGCGATCACACGCTCAACGTACGGATGACGCGCGACGATGCACTCCAGCTTGGCCGACGCATCGAGACCAATGCGGTCCATGTGCCCGATACCGGTGATAAACGGCGGGTGATGTAGCGCGATTACGGTCGGTTTGCGCGACCCGGCCAACGCGGACTCGAGCCACGTCAACCGCTCGTCACACAGCGTGCCGCCGCTCTGGCCTGGAATCACTGTGTCGAGCGCAACCAGGCGCAATGGAAAGTCATCGATCGCGTACTGGATGAACGCTGACGTCGACTGCAAGTAGTGATGATCGTCAAATACCTGACGCAATGCTTTCCGCTCGTCGTGGTTGCCGGGCATCAAGTACAGCGGCATCGTCAGCGGCGACAGCAATTCGCGCAGCAATGCATATTCAGCCAGCGTGGCGCCATCGACCAGGTCACCGGTGGCAATCACCGCATCGGGACGCTGCGGTAGACCGCCGATGTGCGCAACGCAGCGCTCCAGCATCGTCGCGGTGTCAACCACGCCGTAGGCGAGCTTGCGCTCGGGCTTGATGTGCAGGTCACTGATCTGGCACAAAATCATTGCTGGGACTTTACCGCTCAGTTACTTTAAGCACCGCGGCGGGGTCGATCGCGCAATGCACCGATTCGCCGCTGATGAACGGAGCGCGTTGCCGTTTGATTCTACGGGCGAACTGAGACCGACAGATGATCGCGTGCCGGGCGCTCTGCTTAAGTAAACTGCGCGGCTTTGCGCGACTAGGCGCACATTGAGCGCCGCATGCTTCCCTCGCACAAGCAAAAACTGGTCGCCTTGATCGAAAGCGCTTGCGCGCAGCTTGGCGTGACGGGACTTCCGATCGTGCTCGAGCGCCCGAAGGTCGAAGCGCATGGAGATGTCGCGACCAACGTCGCCCTGCAGATCGCCAAGGCGCAGAAGAAGAATCCCCGTGAAGTTGCCTCTGAGATCGCGACAGCGATCCGTGCCTCTCCGGAATTCTTATCGCTGCTCGACACAGTGGAAGTGGCGGGGCCTGGGTTCATCAACCTGCGGCTTGCACCCAGCGCCCGCCAGCAAGTGGTACGCGAGGCGTTGCATCAGGCCGATCGTTTCGGCATGACAGACGCACACGTGGGCAAGCGCGTGATGGTCGAGTTCGTCTCCGCCAATCCGACCGGCCCACTGCACCTGGGCCATGCGCGACAGGCCGCGCTAGGCGATGCGCTCGCCAATTTGTTGGCGGCGCAGGGGTGGCAGGTCACGCGCGAGTTCTACTACAACGACGCCGGCGTGCAGATCGCAAATCTGGCCCGGTCGGTGCAGTTTCGTGCCAGAGAGCAGCTTGGCGAAGCGATCGTATTTCCCGAGACCGGTTATCGCGGCGAGTACATCGCCGAGATCGCGCGCGACTATCTTGCGGCGAGCGGCGACATCAGCGATCTAAACGCTATTCAGCAATTCGCCGTCGCCACTCTCCGCAACGAGCAGGATCGCGACCTCGCGGCGCTTGGCGTGCACTTCGACAGCTACTTCCTCGAATCGTCTCTGTACAGCGACGGCAAAGTGGCCGCAGCGGTCGACGCGATGACGGCATCGGGCATGACGTACGAGCACGAAGGCGCGCTGTGGCTGAAGACCACCGCGTTTGGCGCGAACGAACTTGCGGGACTCGGCGGCCCCCCGGTGGATGACAAGGACCGCGTAATGCGCAAGTCCGATGGCACGTACACCTACTTCGTGCCTGATGTTGCGTATCACACGACCAAGGTGCAGCGCGGCTTCGACAAGGTGGTCAATGTGCAGGGCACCGATCACTACGGAACCGTCGCGCGCGTGCGGGCCGGACTGCAGGCCGCGGCGAAGTCGCTCGGCATGACGGTACCGCACGGCTACCCGGACTATGTGCTGCACAAGATGCTGCGCGTGACCAAGGACGGCGAAGAAGTCAAGATGAGCAAGCGCGCGGGTACCTACGTCACGCTGCGCGACCTGCTCGACTGGGTTGGGTGTGACGCAACACGTTTCTTTCTGGTAGCTCGCAAGCCCGACGCGGAATTCGTGTTCGACGTCGATCTTGCAGTATCCAGATCGGATGAAAATCCTGTGTACTACGTGCAGTACGCCCATGCACGCATCTGTTCCGTGCTGGCGCAGGCCGAAGAAAAAGGCTTCACTGCGCCTGCTGCCGAGCAGGTTGACCTGGCGCCGTTGCAAAGCGCGCGCGAACAGTCGCTGATGAACCGGCTGGCCGACTATCCCGCTGCCATTGCGGACGCCGCCCGCGAGGCGGCCCCTCATCAGGTCGCCGCGTATCTAAAGGAACTCGCGGCCGATTTTCACGCCTACTACAATGCCGAGCGCGTGCTGGTTGACGAGGACGCCACGCGCAACGCGCGGCTGGCACTGCTGCTTGCCACGCGGCAAGTGCTGGCCAACGGACTCGGATTACTTGGCGTCTCGGCACCGCAACGCATGTAAATGAAAACGAGAAACGTGCCTGATACTTCGCAACGCGGGACCACACTGGTCGGATTCATCGCCGGGCTGGTACTCGGCCTGGCGATCGCGGTCGCGGTGGCGCTGTTCATCACCAACGC
>JBGSWX010000251.1:0-3387 GCA_041751695.1 Burkholderiaceae bacterium
CATCGACCGCGTCGTCGCGCGCCGCTTCCCGGACACCGACCGCGTATTCATGCGCCTGAATCCGAGCCAGCTCGATGGCGTGCCTCCACAGGATCGCGAGCGTGTTGCCTTCGAGCGATTGACTGTCGAGCTGCAGCAGATGCCGGCACGACAACAATGGGATCGAATCGTGGTCGTGACGCCGCACTACCGCGGATTTGAACGCGCCGGCTTGGGCAGCAAGCTGCACGGGGTCGGGATGTTCGTGCAGGATCTGAACAACCTGTCCGAGTACGAAGTGGTGGAGCCCGACGGCACGCCGGGCGAATTGCGCCGTAATCGGTACATCGCGCTGTACTACTACGCCAAGCTATTCATCCTCGATGCAAAGACGCTGCAGGTGCTGGAATCGTCACCCTGGATGATCGACGAGAAAATCCACGACTCCAACTCGACGGCGATCAACATTGGGCGTTCGTTGAGTATCGAACAGTTGTCGAGCCGGCTCGAGGTCTTCGTCGAGAAGGCCAGCACGCAGGCGCTCAATCGTGCACTCGGCGGCACCGTTGAGCCGGGCGAGATCAAACCCGTTCCACCCACCCGCTGACTAGGCAAAGCGGCCGCTTATACTCAACCCGCCGTGGCAACACACGGCGCAGCAAGATCCCGCGTCGCGCTTGATGTTGAGCGATTCGGTGACCCAACGAGCAGACAGGAACAGCGATGAGCAAGTCGAAAAAGGCCGGCGCGGGCAGCGTCGGCAAGGTCGTGCTGGCATATTCCGGCGGGCTTGACACCTCGGTCATCCTGAAGTGGCTGCAGGACAACTACAACGCCGAGGTTGTCACGTTTACCGCCGACATCGGGCAGGGCGAGGGGGTCGCCCCGGCGCGCGCGAAAGCACTCCGGCTCGGCATCAAGAAAAGCAACATCTTCATCGAAGACCTGCGCGAAGAATTCGTGCGCGACTTCGTGTTTCCGATGTTTCGTGCCAATGCGTTGTACGAGGGCGAGTACCTGCTCGGCACCTCGATCGCGCGTCCGTTGATCGCCAAGCACCTGATCCAGATCGCGCGCAAGACCGGCGCCGACACGATCTCGCACGGCGCCACCGGCAAGGGTAACGACCAGGTGCGCTTCGAGCTCGGCGCCTACGCGCTGATGCCGAACGTCAAGGTGATCGCACCCTGGCGCGAATGGGACTTGTTGTCGCGCGACAAGCTGCTGGCCTACGCCGACCAGCACGGCATCCCGGTCGACTTCAAGAAGCGCAAGGGCCTCGCGCCGTATTCGATGGACGCGAATTTGCTGCACATCAGCTACGAGGGTGGCATCCTCGAAGACCCGA
The DNA here is from genome assembly GCA_041751695.1 of Burkholderiaceae bacterium. Taxonomy (GTDB): domain Bacteria; phylum Pseudomonadota; class Gammaproteobacteria; order Burkholderiales; family Burkholderiaceae_F; genus JACCZX01. The sequence continues at coordinate 1,328 of JBGSWX010000251.1, forward strand.
ACTTCGCGCCCGAAGAATCGATGTGGCGGCTGACGGTGTCGCCGGAAAAGGCGCCGAACACGCCGGAGGTGATCGAGCTCGCGTACGCGCGCGGCGACATCGTTGCGATCAACGGCAAGAAGCTCTCGCCCGCGAACATGCTGGCGAAGTTAAATGACATCGGTGGCAAGCACGGCATCGGCCGGCTCGATCTGGTCGAGAACCGCTACGTCGGCATGAAGAATCGCGGCTGCTACGAAACGCCCGGCGGCACCATCATGCTCAAAGGCCATCGCGCGATCGAATCGATCACGCTCGATCGCGAAGTCGTCGCGTTAAAAGACGATTTGATGCCGCGCTACGCACGCATGATCTACAACGGCTATTGGTTCAGCCCCGAGCGCGAACTGCTGCAAACGCTGATCGACGAATCGCAGAAGGCGGTCAACGGCAAAGTGCGACTCAGGTTATACAAGGGCACGATCATGGTGGTCGGCCGCGAATCGAAGTCCGATTCGTTATTCGACATCGCGATCTCGACCTTCGATGACGACAAAGGCGCTTACAACCAGGCCGACGCAGAAGGGTTCATCAAGTTGAATGCGCTGCGGATGCGGATCGCGGCGAACGCGAAGGCGCGCCGCCGAGCGTGACTGCCGCGCCGCCGGCAACCGACCGGCCGTCGGTAAGGTAAGCGCAATGACCGTTTGGATGAATGCGCAAAGTGGGAATCTTTCTTATAGTTCAGTCGTCTTGCTGTACCGGTGCTCTACGCGTCCTCCTCCGCAAGTGAGCTCTCCTGCCGGTGCATCGAGGCACCGCATGTTTTGTCTCCTCTTCGGCCCGCGCACGCGGGCCGTTTTTTTACGATCAGATAATTTGCGGTTCGGTTTCGAGCGTGATTCCGAACCGGCTGCGCACGGCGTCCTGCACTTCACGCGCGAGTGCCATGATCTCGGCGCCGGTCGCGCCGCCCCGATTGACCAGCACTAGCGCCTGTTTGTCGTAGACCGCGGCGCGGCCGCGCATTGCGCCCTTCAAGCCGCACGCGTCGATCAGCCAGCCGGCCGCCAGTTTGTATCGGCCCCCGCCGATGTCGTAGTTGACCAGCGACGGGTGCCGCTCGATCAGCCCGGCGCGCTGCTGTCGAGGCACCACCGGATTCTTGAAAAAGCTGCCGGCGTTTCCGATCACAGCGGGATCGGGCAGCTTGCGCCGGCGAATTGCAACCACGGCATCGAAGACATCGCGCGGAGACGGCTCGCCGACGTTGCGCTGGCGCAATTCATTGTCGACGTCGGCGTAGCCGGTGACCGCCGTCCACTGCGTCGGTAGCGCAAACGTCACGTTGACGATCAGGCGCGGTGCGGTGCCGTGCTTGAAAACGCTGTCGCGATAGCCGAACTTGCAGTCATCGACGGTCAATGTTTGCAGCGTGCCCGAAACCGCGTCCCACACTTGCAGCGAATGAAAACGCTCGGCGAGCTCGACGCCGTAAGCGCCGATGTTCTGGATCGGCGCCGCGCCGACCGATCCCGGAATCAGCGCCAGATTCTCCAGGCCGGGCACGTTCTCATTGACCAAACGTTCGACGACCGCGTGCCAGTTTTCGCCCGCGCCGACCTGCACCAGCCAGCGCGCGCCATCTTCGTCTCGCTGCACGCCGGGAATCTCGATCTTCAACACGCAGCCGCTGAAGTCCTGCGTGAAAAGCATATTGCTGCCGCCCCCGAGTACCAGCCGAGGGGAATCGACCACGCGCGGGTCGGCTAGCACCTGCTGCAGTTGCTCGAGCGACCGTATGCGAGCGAACAACGCCGCGCGCGCCTCGACACCGAACGTGTTGAACGGCTGCAGCGACACGTTGCGTTGAATCAGGTCTTCGGTGAGCACGCTCATGCCGCAAGTTTAGAGGTCGATACACTTCGCCCGCCCGAGTCAGGAGCCGTTATGCCGTCGTTCGATGTCGTCTGCAAGCCCAACATGGTCGAAGTTCGCAATGCGATCGACCAGGCGAACAAGGAGATCGCCAATCGCTTTGACTTCAAGGGTTCCGACGCGCGCTTCGAGCAAAAGGAGTT